>JAIXVL010000239.1 GCA_027483045.1 Lysobacteraceae bacterium | reverse complement strand
TGGCTGAACTTCGCACTCGAAAGAACTCCCTTTACTCGCCTAACGTGTGAGCTAAGCGGCAGCTCCAATCCCGAAGCAAGTGATGTGGCCGCTCGATTGAACGATTAGGCGCAAGGTTAAACGCCCGAGATGATGGATGCGCGCGGCCGCTGGTGCTCAGAAGTCGTGATCCTGACTTGGTAAACGAAGGCTTCAACGACTCCTCCATCTACGAGGCGAACCGGAGCAACGACTGGTCTGTACTCGGCACCTTCAAAATCATCGAGCCCCAGCCCTTCTTCAAGAGATGCCCGTTGATCCACGCTTCCTGCCAATGGCCAGCGACGGCGCCCAGCATGTGTGCATTGGGTTTGCCCGGGGCAAGAGTTCCGTAAACGAAGAGTCTTTCGAGCATTGCGGATGGTTGCTCTATGCGGCCCAATGATTGGGTGAGTGCTTAGGGTGCACTAGCGTCTGCAATGAAGCCGTGCTCCCTGAGGAAGGCAATCGCCGCTTCGCTTGCGTCTTTTGAGACATCACGATCGATAGCCGTGTAGTCCGGCACTTCCTGATTCGCCAAATTGCGCGTGAATAGGTGGCCCACACCGGGATAAAGCTTTAGCGTGCACTTGTTTCCGCGCTCGTTCATGCGCTGGCAGAACTCCGTTGCGCCTGATGCGGGCGTAACGCTGTCCTCTTCGCCTTGCAACACGATCATCGGAGGCAATCCCGAACGGACGTGCAAGACGGGCGACAACGCGGCCGCTTGCGCGGCACCGCCAGAGAGCTTCTGAAACCAGCCCGAATTCGCTACCGATACGGCGGGTGAGCGGAGCACCACGGCGTTCGGCATGGAGGAGACATCGCTTCCAAATGGCTCGTCGAAAACGGCCGCCGAGGCTGCGAGATGCCCACCCGCTGAAGTCCCTAGGGCCACAACCTTGTTCGGGTCGATCCGCAATCTGCTTGCTTCACGGCGCACCCAGCGGATGGCATTTCTGGCGTCTGCCACTGAATCAAACGGTGTGACGCCGTCACGCGAGAGTCGATAACCAACCGAAATTGCCACCAACCCGAGCTCGGCATATCTCTCGGCGATGGGATCCATCCAGCTTGCGTCGCCCTCGCTCCACCCGCCGCCGTGGAAGAGAACTATGGCACTACGTGCCTCTTCACCTTCACTTGCGGGATGGAAGACTCGGACGCCGATTTTTGCCCCCTGGCTCGTGAACTCCTCGACCGTTGGAGTGGCAGCATCTGCGGTTTTGGCAGTACTGCCGAACATGAGAAGAACTGCAAGGAATGTGGCTTTTACAGTTTTCATGCGGTGCCTCGATGTGGGGGGGGTGGGCGATCTAAGGTTTGAACTAAGCGGGCAGTTAGGCACTTGGCCCGTTCTTTTCTTGCCTCGGCGAATTGTTCATGACTTGAACAAGCCACGAGAGGCCGAAAGCGAACATACCGCCGGCGCACATCGCCACGCCTGCTATTGAGATCATGGGCGAGGCGTTCTCAAACATGAGGCCGGCACCAATGACCAGTACTCCGAGAAGAAGCAGCGCCGCGCCGAGTAGCTTGGGCGGTCGCGAGAAACTTGATACTGCGTTGCGATTTGCGTCCGATGTCATGATTTTTCCTCCAAGTGCCTAACGTTCTTGCTGTGCGGCGCCTTGCCGGTGGGCATCTGCTCGAGCGAAGGGTTAGGCCGCATTTATGGGGACTCGCTCAGCTGCTTTAGCAGTAGAAGTGCCTTAGGCCAAGCTTCGCTAATGTATTCCTCCCACTCGGCCGCAACGTCTTGATCCACCGCCATCTTGGTGCCCTCAGGCAGTGCGAGAAAGGTGTAGTTCTCATACGCAGGCGCCCAGGCCCTGATGGACTCGCTTGTTGTATCTTCAATTCCGTTGGCGATGAAGCCCAAGTGGCGAATGGAAATGAACTCGTTCTCTCTGACCTCCGCGATCTCGGAGAGCATGCCGTCACCACTCGGAGACAGGAAGCGAATACTCGAACCCAGCTCCCAAGAGCCCTCGAAGTGCGAGCCTTCAGCAAAAGCAGAGGCCCAGCGCTTGTAGCTCTCAGGCGAAGTGACATGACGCCAGACCTCGGCTGCAGGTGCATTGATTGTGGTGGTGAATTGGATGCGCTTCACGGATGACATTGCGGAGCTCCGACGGCTGGTTTGTGAGGCCTAGCGCTTGAAATAGTCCGATCCGCGAAGCGGCGTGGGCTTGAATGAATTGATCGGAACGCCAACGATCACTATCGCTTCTCTTCCATGAGGCCAACGAGGTTGCCGTCTGGATCACGCAAGAATCCAGTCCAAAGCTCGTGATCCGGCAACGTGGCAGCGAGTTGAGGAACCCTCTCGCTCAGGGCGCCACGCTCAACGAACCTCTGGTGGCAAGCGTGGATATCCGACACATTGAAGTACACGACTGAATTTTGTCCGACGCTCCCTGCTCCTTGTGGGGTGGTCAGCATGAGACGGACGCCACCCGCGTCGAGAAACGCAAGATTAGGCCCTGCGCTGAACAAGAATGTCAGTCCCAACGCATCGCGATAGAAAGTGAGGGCAGCATCGACATCACTCACTGTTACCGCGATCTGCCTAATGCCTGAAATCTGCTGGACGTTCTTATCCGACATACGAGAAGTCTCCAAAGCGACTTACGTAGAGCTTAGTGGACGACGACAGCGGGTCGCTAGAGTTCCAACTGCAGCGCGCCGCCGACTGGAACGGACTGCCAGCGCGCCGAAAGCTCCTCAATCGCCGAGCGCACGGCCTCGATTGCATTCGCATCAATGGGTAGAGAAGGACACGCTCTGGCAATACATGTGACCCGATACATATCGATCATGTCTTCAGCGGCACTCGTTCCGCCCGACCACGCGTCGCCTTGGAATACTTCGACGAGTCTCTCGACGGCGTCACTCTGCGCCTCGGGCTTCATCTGAAATCCAGCATCCTCGCCATCTTTGACTCTCCCGAGAAAGCCGCGCGTCTGGAGCGTGTGCTCCACCGCGTAGTGAACCATGTCGTGAGGAATGATCCGCTGCTTGGGACAATCAACGCGCTCAACTTCGCCGCTTTGCCGGAACACTTCCATCAGGTCGTACTTGCCAGAACCTTTGGTGAAGATGAGTTTCATAGGAGTGAGGTCGAGATTGGATTGCGATGCCTAACGCTTGAACTAATTGGATCGCATACCGCGAGCATCCACCTTGACTAGACTTCTGGATCGACGACTTCAGCAGGGCACTTTGTGATGAGCCTGTCTGACGCAAGCCGCGAAACAAACTGCCCAGCGAATCGCTCTCCCGACTGCCGGTCATTGATGAACATGTTCTGTGTCAGGGTGCTGTAGTTGATGCGCGCTCTCCAGATCGCTTTCTCACCGCGCCCATCGGTCATTGAAGCATTGAAGTAGAGGTTGCCCGAGACGCCGCCATCCCCAATCAGTAGATTGCCGCCGTCACGCGAAAACCAGATAACCGCATCTGGCCTAACCTCTTTCAATGTGTTGTCGAACTTGGCCCGCATGTCTATCTCGAGAGGGTCGAACTCCAGAACGGTCACCGACACCCCGCATGACTCGATGCGTCTCTGTGTCGCCTCAACAAATGTCGAGTAGAGAGTCCCGGTGAAGTGCTGACTCTTTGCATTGACGAACACCAGCACACGCGTCACGGGCTTACTCGTCGTCTCCACCGCTTGGGAGTTGATGACTGCTCCCCCTGATGCACATCCAGTCAAGAGAACGACGGTTAAAGCGACATGCAGAACTCGAAGATTCATTAACCCTCCAAAAAACATAGAAGTAACCAAAAGTCCGTTGTTGGCTTAACGCTGGAGCTAAGCTGCCAAATCAATCGCGAAGCGACTGGACTGTCCGCTTGAGTGAACCGTTAGGAGCATTTTCAGTCAGCCCGCGCTGCAAGAAGAACGAGGATGAATCCCGAAGCACACGATCCAGCGGAAAGAAAGAACGCCCGATCCCACTTGTCGAACGGCGTCTTCCCAATCCCCAGTAGGTTTGCAAACAAGAACGACAACCCGATGAGCAAGCAGCCAGATCCCGCAAGAATGCCAAGGCCGCTAGGGACTCGGAGAACTGCCACGGCTGCCAAGATGACAAACAAGCCAAGGCCAATCCAACGCGGCTTCGAGATGGGGGAATGAAAGAAAACTTGCGGCATACGATCCAAATGCTCCTAACGCTTAAAAGACGGACGTTGACGTGCGGCTATGCATTCGAAAAACCTTACGGTTATCACTCCGCAAGCTCATGTTTCTCATAGAGTTTAGGCGATTCTTGTCCGTTAACCAGCCTATCGCAAACCCGAGCAACAGCGTCGCGTCCAACTCGGCTATGTTTCGGCTTTTTCCACAACACCACTGGAGCGACAAATATGGGGTAACGCCCCTGATTCCGTCCCACCCCTGCGCCTCATGGACCGCGTCTCCCAAGTGTGCCGAAGGCGCCATCTAAGCCGACGGACCGAGGAGGCCTACCGCTACTGGATTCGGCGATACATCTACTTCCATGACAAGCGGCATCCAGTCGCCATTGGCGCGCACGGCATCACACCCTTCATCAACGATCTGGCGAGCAAGCAGAACGTCGCGGCGTCGACGCAGTCGCTGGCACTCAACGCACTGCTTTTCCTCTACAGGGATGTGTTCGAGCTTGAGGTCGGCCAGCTTGAAGGCCTCAAACGGATTCAACGCCCAGCCCGGCTTCCCACAGTGCTTTCGGTTGGCGAGGTGAGGGACTTGCTGAGTTACATGTCGGGAACTCCGCGCCTCATGGCAGAGCTTCTTTACGGCACGGGTCTGCGGGTAACCGAAGCGATGACCTTGCGAATAAAGGACCTGAACCTGCAGTCCGGAACCATCCATGTTCGGAACGGCAAAGGCGCGAAGGATCGAACCACCTTATTGCCGCTGCGGTTACGAGAATCACTGCAGTCGCACTTACTGCGCGTGGCTGCACTCCACAAGGAGGACCTCTCTAAGGGCACCGGACACGCACCGCTCCCGGGCGCGCTTCACCGAAAGTACCCCAACGCATCTCGAAGCCTCGGATGGCAGTTCGTTTTTCCTTCGAAAACGCAACGCGCTTGCCCCGAAACCGGGCGCTTGCTTCGCTGGCACGCATCGGAAACTACGGTGCAAAAAGCTTTCCGAACGGCATTGGAACGCGCAGGAATACACAAGCATGCCAGCGTGCATACGCTTCGCCATTCCTTTGCGACGCACTTGCTCGCGGATGGGACGGATATCCGGACGATCCAGCTCTTACTTGGGCATCGCAACCTCAAGACAACCATGATCTACACCCATGTCCATCAGGCAGTGCGCGACACGGTGAGCCCGCTAGATCGGCTTTGATCAATGGCCCGGGCTCAGCTA
>JAIXVL010000073.1 GCA_027483045.1 Lysobacteraceae bacterium | reverse complement strand
GGTGCAGCACATGCCATCGGTCTAGCGCGCCTGGTGCTGGAGCGCCGCTTGCCGGTTCGCCTCACCTTGCTGGTCCCCGCGGTTGAGCACGCCCTAGGCCCGGACGCTTATCGGCCCGGCGAAGTCATCGCGACGCGCGCCGGCCTGTCAGTGGAAATCGACAACACCGATGCCGAGGGACGCGTGGTTCTCTGCGATGCGCTCACCTATGCGACTGAGCAAAAGCCTGCGCTGATCATGGATTTCGCCACGCTCACCGGCGCGGCGCGCATTGCTTTGGGCCCCGACCTTCCAGCCCTGTTCGCCAACGACGACGCACTCGCGGCGGCTTACCTGGATGCCGGCTCGCACGAGCGCGACCCGCTCTGGCGCATGCCCCTGTGGCGCCCGTACTTGAGCTACCTGAAGTCGGGTATTGCCGACATGGCCAATTCGGGGGCCTCGCGCATGGCCGGATGTGTGACCGCCGCCCTGTATCTGGAGCGTTTCATCCCCGAAGGTCAGGCATGGACCCACGTGGACGTTTACTCTTGGAACGACGCGGACCGGCCCGGCAAGCCGGCGGGCGGCGAGGCGCAGGGCCTTCGCGCCGCTTGGGCCTTTCTCAAACAGCGCTTCCCCGCCTAATCTCTACATCACATAACGACGGAGCCACCCATGCGCGTGCAGCAGCTTCTCGAACAAGCCAGCCAGCTCCCGTCGATTCCCAAGCTCATCCAAGAGTTGCTGCAAAGCTTCGATGACCCAAACGTCGACGCCGGCACCATCGCCAGCAAGTTGCAGCTCGATCAGGCCATGACGGCCAAAGTGCTTCGCCTCGCCAACTCCTCGTTCTACGGCGGCACGCGCAAAGTCAGTTCGGTCAACGATGCCGTGGTGCTACTCGGCATGGATGCACTGCGCACCATGGTCTATGCCTGCGGTGTGACCTCAGCCTTCAAGGCGCCGGAAGGCTTCGACCTGAATGCCTTTTGGCGGCGCAGCTTCATGATTGCCGGCTTGTGCCGCTGGCTGGTGCGTCGCGGCAAGTTGCGCTCGCTCAACGCGGAAACCGCATTCACCGCCGGCCTGATGCACGACGTGGGCAATTTGCTCATGCACACGTTGGACGGCGAGCGCATGCGCGAAGTGGATGCCGCCGTGGCGGCAGGCGCACCGCGCGGCGATACCGAGCAGATGATTCTGGGCTACACCTCGGTTGAGATTGGCGGCGCCTTGGCCAGCCACTGGCACTTCCCGGACGTGCTTTGCGAAGCGGTGGTGAATCAGGTGGCCCCCATGGCCGCGAAGGTGCCCAATGAATACGCCGGCGTGGTGCACATTGCCCGCATCATGCACCTGCTCGTCATGGGCAAGCAGCCCATCGATCGCCTGTTCGACAGCGCCGCATCACCGGTGGCGTCGTGGCTGGAACTCGACCAAGACACCCTGAGCGAGCACTGGGCCGAAGCCAGTGAGCTGGGCCGCGATATGGACGCCCTGCTGGCCTGAGGCCGCAAATGACTTTCGTCAGTGACGCGACGTTCGCGTCGCTGGCACAGTGGCTTCATCACGGCCCGCGCATACTGTGCGGGTCTGTCGCTTGGAGCCTTCATGAGCCGTCCCGAAGAACTGCTGCGCGATCTGCGCATTGACCGCCGCCCTGGTGCGAAGCGCCCGAAGTCGCTGCGCAAGTGGATCATCTTGGGCGTGGTGCTGGTCCTCGTCCTTATCGTCTTCGCTTGGCGCGGCGCGCAGCCCACTGTGGTCGAAACGGCCATCGCGCGCAGTGCCGCCGACGCTGGCCCGGCCACGCTGCTCGATGCTTCCGGCTTCGTGACCGCACGCCGCATCGCGACCGTCTCGTCGAAGGTGACCGGCCGCGTCGCTGAAGTGCTGATCGAAGAAGGCATGAAGGTGGAAGAAGGGCAGCTTCTCGCCCGCCTCGATCCCACCGACGCCGCCGCGCAGCTTGAACTCGCCAGCGCGCAATTGGCCTCCAGCGAATCGCAGCTGTCGGAAGCGCGCACGCAGTTGGCGCTCTCCGAAACCACCCTGAAGCGCCAGCAGGAACTGATCGCGCGCCAACTCGTTTCGCAGGCCGCCTTGGATCAGTCCAAAGCTGATCGCGACGCCCGCGCTGCGCGCCTCATCAGCCTGCAGAAAGCCGTTGAAGTGGCCCGCGATCAACGCGCTCTTTCCGAGATTGGTTTGGGCAACACCGAAATTCGTGCGCCGTTCGCAGGCGTCATCGTGGCCAAGGCCGCGCAGCCGGGCGAAATGATCTCGCCGCTTTCGGCCGGCGGTGGCTTCACCCGTACGGGTGTGGGCACGCTCGTCGATATGGATTCGCTGGAAGTGAACGTGGATGTCAACGAGGCCTACATTGGCCGCGTGCAGCCCAAAATGCCGGTCGAAGCCGTGTTGAACGCGTATCCTGATTGGAAGATTCCCGGCACCGTCATCGCCATTGTGCCCACCGCTGATCGCACCAAGGCGACGGTGAAAGTGCGCATCGCGCTCGACAGCAAGGACAGCCGCGTGGTGCCCGATATGGGCGTGCGCGTGAGCTTCCTCGCCCCCGTCGATGAGAACGCACCGGCTCCCACCGGCGCCTTCGTTCCCGAGTCCGCGATCGTGCAGCCCGCTGCCGCCGCAGAAGGCGAAGAGGCCGCACGCCCCGCCATCTTTGTGTTGGAAGAAGGCCAAGCACGTCGCGTTGACGTCACGCTGGGTGCCGAAAGCGATGCCGAGCGTTTGGTGACCGCTGGCCTGCGTGGCGGCGAAACCGTGATTGCCAATCCGCCCGCAGGATTGCGCGACGGCGCGAACGTGGTGGCCAAGAAGGCTGCAGGCGCGAAGTGAGCACGCCCATGACGGCCACCGCCTCCGCGCTTTTCCCGCTGGTTGAAATCCGCGCGCTCACCAAAGCGTACGTGCGCGGCCGCCAGCGTTTGGAAGTGCTGCACAACATCAACCTCGACATTCCTGAGGGCGATTTCGTGGCACTCATGGGCCCTTCGGGCTCGGGCAAGACCACGCTACTCAATCTGATCGGCGGCATCGACTCGCCCACCGAGGGCGTGTTGAAAGTGGGCGGCCAACGCATCGACGACTACAGCGCCGATGAACTCGCCACATGGCGCGCCGAAACCGTCGGCTTCATTTTCCAAAGCTACAACCTGATGCCGGTGCTGACCGCGCAGAAGAACGTGGAGCTGCCGCTGTTGCTCACCGACATGGGCGGCGCCGAACGCACCAAGCGCGCCGGCTTCGCCTTGGAGTTGGTGGGCTTGGGCGATCGCGCCAAGCACAAGCCGAACGAACTCTCGGGCGGCCAACAGCAACGCGTTGCGATTGCCCGCGCGCTGGTGAGTGACCCGAAGCTGTTGATCTGCCATGAGCCCACCGGCGATCTGGATCGCAAGACCGCGGACGAAGTGCTGCGCCTGTTGCAGCGACGCAATAGCGAGTTCGGCAAGACCATCATCATGGTCACGCACGACCCGAAGGCCGCCGAGTACGCAAAGCGCACCGTGCACCTCGACAAGGGCACCTTGGTCGACGAGGCCGCGCACTAAGCCATGAACAAGTACCTCGGCCTGGTGCTGTCCGGCCTGTTCCGCAAAAAGCTGCGGACGACACTCACGTTCCTGTCTTTGGCCGCCGCGTTCACGCTGCTGGGCTTGTTGCAGGCGGTGAATTCGCTGTTCTCCGGTGCCGCTGATTTTCTCGGCGCGAATCGCTTGATTGCGCAGGCCAGCACTAGCTTCACTCAGCCGCTGCCCATGCGTTTGATGCCGCAGATTGAAGCGGTGCCGGGCGTGACTGCGGTGTCGCACTCGCAGTTTTTCGGTGGGCAATACGGCGAAGGACGCAGCTTCTTCCCGCAGTTCGCAGTGAACCCGCGTCGTCTTCGTGCCACCTATCCCGAATGGGTGATGCCCGAAGACGCGTGGCGCAACTTCACCTCCACGCAAGACGGCGCGATTGCCGGCCGTCTGTTGGCCGAACAGAACGGCTGGAAAGTGGGCGACATCATTCCGCTCAACAGCTTCATCTGGACGAAGACCGACGGCACGAGGCTGTGGGAATGGCGGCTCGTGGGCATCTTCGATGGCAAGGACGAGGAGTGGCAGAAACGCGCGAACCTCATGTACTTGAACTACGGCCAATTCGATGAAGGCCGAAATCCCGGTGCGCGTGGTTTAGCCGGCGTGTTCGTGGTGCAGGTCGACAATCCGAAAGACTCGGAGCGCATTGCCAGCACGATTGATGCCAAGTTCGCCAACTCGTCGGACGAAACCAAAACGCAGAGCGAGCAGGAATTCCAGCTCGGCTTCATTCGGCAATTGGGCGACATCGGTTTGATCGTGAACCTGATCACCGGCGCGGTGTTCTTCTCGATTCTGTTCCTCACCGGTGTGGCGATGAGCCAAGCCGTGCGCGAGCGCATTCCCGAACTTGCCGTGCTGAAGTGCCTCGGCTTTAAGGACCACCAAGTGATGTGGCTGGTGCTGGCCGAAGCCTTTGCGCTCTGCTTGTTCGGTGCGACCGCCGGCATGCTGATGGCGAGTGTGGTGATGGGCACGCTGCCGCCGGAATTCCCGATCACCGCCGATGCATTCGTTTGGGGTGTCGCCGCCGTGAGCGTACTGGTGCTCACCGTGCTGGTGGGCTTGCCGCCTGCGCTCACCGCGCAACGCTTGAAGATCGTGGATGCACTGGCCGGTCGCGCCGGCGATTCTCCGATGGAGTTGGCGCTACGCAAAGCGATTGAGTGGCCAGCACGCGGCTGGCGCTGGGTGATGGGCAAGCCGCCCCTCGTGCAGGAAGGTGAGGCATGAGCACCTGGACGCAAATGCGCGAAATCACGCTGATGAACCTGCGTTCGATCCCGGATCGTTTGGGGCCCTCGCTTGTCATCGTGGTCGGCATTGCCGGCGTGGTGGGCGTGATGGTGGCACTGCTGTCGATGTCGGCAGGTTTGGACCAAACGCTTGGCAATACCGGGCGCAGCGACCAAGTGGTGATTACGCGCGGCGGCTCGAATGGCGAACTCTCCAGCTTTCTCGCCATCGGATCGATGACGCTGGTGAAGCAAGACCCCGCCATCGCTCGCGCCGACGACGGCACGGCACTCGCCAGCGGCGAGTTGATTGTGATCACCGAAGTACCGCGCCCCGGTCAGCGCACCGGCGCGAACGTGACGCTGCGCGGCGTGGAGCCTGTTGGCTTTCGCTTGCGCGATGGCTTTCGCATCACCGAAGGCCGCAAGTTCCGGCCCGGTGTGCAAGAGCTGATTGTGGGCAGTGGCGCGGCCTCGCAGTTCACCGGCTTGGAAGTGGGCCGCCAACTGAAATTCCGCGGCTCCACTTGGACCGTGGTGGGGCACTTCACCAGCGGCGGCGCCTACGACTCCGAGTTATGGAGTGATCGCGAGACGGTGCAGAGCGCGTGGCAGCGCGCGGGCGTGTCGTCGATCCTCGCGCAATTGGCAAATCCCGCTGCGCTGAAGAGCATGGCCGAGCGCTTGAAGGAAGACCCGCAGCTCGACGTGGAAGCAAAGACGCAGCAAGAGTTCTACAAGGGCCAGAGCGGTAACCTCACCGCGACCATCGGCATTCTGGCCGGCATCGTGGCGGCCATCATGGCCTTTGGTGCCACCTTCGGCGCGCTCAACACCATGTACTCGGCGGTGTCGGCGCGCACGCGCGAAATCGGCACGCTGCGCGCACTGGGCTTCGGCGCAATGCCGGTGGTGGCTTCAGTGATGGCTGAGGCGCTTTTGCTCAGCGTGTCGGGCGGTGTACTCGGCGCGCTCGGCGCCTACCTCGCCTTCAACGGTTACGCGGTGTCGACACTCGGCGGCGGATTCACGCAAGTCGCGTTCCAATTCGCTGTTACGCCCAACCTAGTGATCATCGGTTTGGGCATGGCGGTAGGCATTGGTTTTGTCGGTGGTCTAGCACCGGCCATTCGCGCGGCGCGGATTCCGGTGACGTCGGCGTTGCGGGAGTAAGCGCAGCCGAACGTCGCGTCTGAGGTCAGACAGGAAGTGTCACCCGAGCGATCAGTCCACCTCCAGGCGCGTTGGCCAGTGTGATGTGTCCGCGGTGCGTTTCAACGCCACGCTTGGCGATCGCGAGTCCAAGACCTACGCCTCCGGTTTCGCGGCTACGCGAGTGCTCGGCACGGAAGAAAGGCTCGAATGCGCGTGCCAGATCTGCTTCGGCCATGCCCATACCTTCGTCGCGAACATCCACCACCACCCATGAACCGTGAACATGGATGCTCACCTTCGCAGCACGGCCGTGGGTAGCAGCGTTGCCGACTAGGTTGTCGAATACTCGCTTGAGCAGGGTGGCGTCGCCCTCAATCACGATGGCGCTGCCTACGTCTAGGCTAGTGAACTCGGCACGATGCCCCCGATCGGCCCAGTCATCGCATACGCTTTGCAGCAAAGAAACGAGGTCGACACGATCCAAGCACGCCGGCGTTGATGCACTGCGCACAAAGTCCATTGCAGTGCCAATCATTCCATTCATCTCCGCGATTTCGGCGTCGACGCGTTCTCGCTGCACCAAGGGCTCTGCCGCCAGCAAAAAGGCCAGCCGCGCTAGCGGCGTGCGCAAGTCATGGGCGATCGCTGCCAGCATTTGCTCGCGATCCCGAAGGTCTGCGCGAATGCGCGCCTGCATGTGGTTCATGGCTTGCGCGACCTGCCGAACCTCGATGGGTCCTGCAACCGCCACCTCTTCGCCAGAACCGGCGCCGATCCGGCGCGCGGCATCGCCTAAGGCTCTGATGGGTCGCGCCAAACGACGGCTTCCCCACCACGCCAAAGGTGTAATCAGCACCAGCGCAGACCCAATGCCCTTGGCCATGTTGTATTGCCACGCCGGCTCAGCCGGTGTGCGCTCGACAACTCGCCAGTGCCCATCGGGCAGTTGCAGCGCAACCCGGAATCGGCCGAATAGCAGCGGGCTGAAGCGCGGGTCACCGCCGTAAACTCGAGCCGCCTCCAGAAGCTGTACTTCGTAACTGCGGCGCGCGACATCCATGGGGCGTTGAAGGACGTCGCCGGGGAAGTCGCCAAAACTCACTTGGAGATGTTCGACCGCGAAGCCGCCCTGCCGGGCGATGCTCGCGGCAATGATCCTCGCCACCGGGTCTTGATCACCCACGGCATCGAACGGCCGCTCCTCTACGGTGCCAACCCGCAGCGGCGCGCCCTGCTTCGCCAGTGCCTCGCCACGCAGCGCTCGCGCCACGTCGAGCGTCGCCACAGGGAAGTCAAAGGGCGCCGCCGTCGACAAAATGACCGCGATGCTAGCTAGCGCAAGCAGTCCCGCGCCACCGAGCGCGAGTAACAAGCTAGCGCGGAAGATCGAACCGTTGAACAGGCGGATCATCGACGTACCACCTTGGCCAGAAACTGGTAGCCCTCGTGCCGTACCGTACGAATGAACTCGGCCTCTCCATGGGTGCTGAGCTTGCGGCGCAAACGGCTCACTTGCGTGTCGATTGCGCGATCAAAGGCCTCACTCCCGTCGCCGCGGTAGAACTCCAGCAACTGGTCGCGAGACAGCGTTCGGTTAGGGTGCTCGAGAAACACGCGAAGCAGGGTGAACTCTCCCTGCGACAGAGAGACAACCACGCCCTCCGGATCGTGCAGTACCGACCGCACGAGGTCGCAGCGCCAGCCCTCAAACACGTAGGTGCTGCCTTCGCTGGCTGCGCGCTGGGTAAGCTGACGACGGCGCATCACAGCGCGTATTCGTGCGACAAGCTCCCGCGGACTGACAGGCTTGGCGAGATAGTCGTCGGCACCCACCTCAAGACCGACGATACGATCCATCTCGCTGCCGAGCGCTGAAGCGATGATGATTCCGACATCTGGCAGACCAACCAAACTGCGCGCGATCGACAGCCCATCCTCGCCAGGCATCATGACGTCCAACACAATGATGTCGATGTTCTGACGCGACAGGATCTGACGCAGGGCGCCCGCTCCATCGGCAGTCGATACGCGGAAGCCGTGCTGGCGTAAGTAGTCCGCAGCGAAATCACGGAGCTTGGGATCATCGTCGACAACCACGACGTGGATGGATTCAGTAGGCAAGGAATTCATGGCTCAGTCGTAGCGAAGGGCTTCAATGGGATTTAGGGCGGCAGCGCGACGGGCTGGGAAGTAGCCGAACACCACGCCGATAACCGCCGAAAAAAGGAAGCTCGCGGCATTGATCCATGGATTAAAGAGGAAAGGCAAACCCATCAACGGCGCCGCGACAACACAGGCTAGGAAGGCCAACAAAATGCCTGCGATACCGCCAAGGCAGGAGAGCACCACGGCTTCAACGAGGAATTGCCGCTGCACCTCCCGACCTAGGGCGCCGATGGCCAAGCGTATGCCGATTTCGCGGGTTCGCTCGGTAACGCTGACCAGCATGATGTTCATGATGCCGATGCCGCCGACCAGAAGACTGACGCCAGCCACCGCGCCGATTAGACCAGTCAATGTAGCGACCGTCCCGGAGACAGTGTCTGATATCTGCTTGGCGTCTAGCACGCTAAAGTTGTCCGCCTCGTCCGGCCGCAAACCACGGCGCTCTCGCAGCAGCGCGATGACTGCTTTCCGCACAACTTCGCCGTCAAATCTAGGGTCGGTGCCGATCATGATCGCCAAGATGTCCTTGCTCCCGGTCATCCGCCGTTGCACGGCTTTGATCGGCATCAGCACAGTGTCGTCCTGATCATTGCCGAAGCCACCCTGCCCACGCGCATCGAGGACGCCAACCACCGTGCACGCGATACCACGAACGCGCAGGTTTGCACCCACTGGTGTGACATCTTGGAACAGATTGGCCACCAAAGTCGCACCGACCACGCAGACGCTTCGTCCAGCCTGCAGCTCTTCGGCGGTGAAGATGCGGCCATCCGAAACGCCCCACTTCTGCGCGATGAAATAGTCGTTGGTGACGCCGCTGATGGTCGTTGTCCAGCTCTGCGCATTGCGTATGGCCGTGCCAGCAGTCTGCGCAAGTCCAGTGACCGAAGTAACGCCGCCAACCTGCTCGCGGATTGCTTCAACATCGGCGGGCTTGAATGGCGGCGGCACCTCGCTGCCGCCACTGCCTCCCGGTCCGGCGTTCTGCCCAGGCCGAACCTGCAACACGTCGGAGCCCAGCGCCGAAATCGATGTGCGGATGGCTTGTGTGGCTCCATTTCCGAGCGTGACCATGGTGATCACTGAAAACACGCCGATGACTATGCCTAGGGTGGTAAGGACGGAACGCATCACGTGGCGGCGAATCTCCCGGAAGGCGATCAGCATTGAGCTACCGATCATGACTTCGTCTCCAAACTAGAGCTCGAGTCCTCGCGATAGGCGAGTCCGTCCCTGAAGTAAATGCGACGATCGGCAAATGCAGCCATGCTTTCTTCGTGGGTGACCATCACGATGGTCACGCCCATTTCGCGGTTCAGTCGATGAAGCAGCTGCATGATCTCGATGGATCGTTCACTATCGAGGTTGCCCGTGGGCTCGTCGGCGAGGAGCAAATCTGGCTCGGTGACGATCGCACGAGCGATCGCCACGCGCTGCTGCTGTCCACCCGATAGCTGACTTGGCACGTGCCTCGCCCAGCGTTCCAGACCGACTTGTGCCAGAGCTTTCATCGCTTGATCGCGGCGAAGCTTCGGAGAGTCGCCCCGGTATAGGAGTGGCAATTCGACGTTCTCCAGAGCGGTAGTGCGAGCCAGCAAGTTGAAGCCCTGAAACACAAATCCGAGGTAGCGGCGGCGCAAAAGCGCGCGCTGGTCAACATCGAGAGACTCGACGGCCACACCACGGAAAAGGAACTTCCCGCTAGTGGGCACATCGAGGCAGCCCAGAATGTTCATCGTGGTGGATTTTCCGGAACCACTAGCGCCCATCACGGCGACGAACTCGCCCTCTGCCACACGCAAGTTGACGCCGCGCAGCGCGCGAAACGTAGCATCTCCACTTCCGAATGTTTTGGTGACTTCGCTCAACACCACCAGCGCCGTATCGCCTCCGCCCGCGTTCATTCCACTTCCTTCGCTTTGACGCCTGTGACGACGGCGAGACCTGCTTCGATCCCCTCGCCACGGACAGCAGTGACGCGGCCGTCGCTCTGCCCGGTGGTCACTTCAACTGCGCGCAAGCCACCTTTGGCATCGAGAAAGTAAAGTCGCTGCACGCTGCCCACGCCGATGCCCCGCTCGCGCTCGACGCGGGTTCCCTCTGAACGTGGAGGTCGAAACTGGAAGGTGCGCTGCCGCTCCCGCGCTTCCCCCGGCGGCTGGAATCTCAGCGCTGCATTCGGCACTACAAGCGCATCCCCCTCGCCTGCTGTTTGGATGGTGGCGGTCGCAGTCATGCCGGGGCGAAGAATCAACTCCCTGTTGTCCACAGAAAGAACGGCGGTGTAGGCCACTACATTTGCGCTACCAGCGTTGGCGCTGGACGCCCCGGCATCGAGATTTTGAGCGCCAAGATCAATGCGCTCTATCTTTGCCGGGAACTCGCGCCCCGGCCACGCGTCAACCGTGAAAGCTGCGGATTGGCCACCCCTAACTTGGCCAACGTCGGCTTCATCCACCGAGACTTCAAGTCGCATAGTTCTCAGATCTTCGGCAAGAATGAACAGCGATGGAGTGTTGAAGGATGCCTGCACTGTCTGACCTGGATCGATCGATCTCTTGAGCACAACACCGGAAACTGGTGAGCGGATCAGTGCTCGCTCGACTTGGGTACTATCCGAAGAAAGCTGTGCTCGCGCTGCGGTAACATTTGCCTCCGCCGCGCGCACGCTGGCCGTCGCGCGCGCCACCGCAGCGCGCTGGGCGTCGATCTCGGCGATCGCTGGCACCTTTCCATCAGAGGCGCGTTGCACATCGAGCATTCGTCGCAACTGAGCTTCAGACTCTTGCAACCCAGCACGCTCCCGCTGCACCGTGGCTATGCTTGCGGCAAGACTGCCCTGTGATCGCTGAACCGCGTCGTCGAAACGCGCAGAATCAATGGCAGCGAGTGGCTCGCCCTCGACAACTTCATCGTTCACGTCGACGTAAACCTGCTTGACGATGCCGGAAACCTCTGAGCCGACATCAACTTGATTGGTCGGCGCAAGATTCCCCGTTGCGGTGACAGTCACAGCGACATCACTACGGACAATCTCTTCAGTCTGGTACTCAACGTTCTCAGGCGACGGCGCGCAGTAAGCGAGCATCACGGCAGCCAGCAACACGCCAGCGGCGACCAGTGCACGACGACGCAAACTCGCCCAGCGCGAGGACAGTCTGCTGCCGAGGAATGCGTCCAGGGAATTGGCGGAGTTGGTATTCATAGATTTTCGCCGAGTTCGGATGCAGGTGTGGATGGCACTTCAATCACGTTTGTGTTGGCCGGCTCGGGTGACCAGCCGCCACCTAGCGCGAGGTAGAGCTGCACAGCGGCTTTCAGTCGTTCACCCTCAACGCTTGCCAGAACATCCTCGGCGGCGAGCAAGCTGCGCTCGGACTCGAGAAGAGCGCTGAGGTCGGTCATGCCCTTGCTGTAGTTCAGACGCGCCAAGGTTGCTGCGGCATCTGAGGCTTCGAGTTGTTCGCGCAAGGCGGTGATGCGACGTTCCGCGGTGTGGCGAGCCACGAGTGCGCGGTCGACATCTTCAAGTGCACCAAGCACTGCTTCGCGGTAAGTGGCGTAGGCGACGTCGGCAGCAGCCTCCTGCGCACGCTGCGCTGCGCGTCGCTGCCCGGCATCGAACAGAGGCGCCACCATCGACAGCAACGCATTGCCAGTGAGCACGTCACCCAAATCACCGAAACGGTTAGCCGTGCTATCGACTGACGCCGAAAGCGCCAGGCCCGGGTACCGCTGTGCTTTCGCTACGCCAATGCGTGCCACGGATGCCGCGAGTTCACGCTCGCTCGCGCGGAGGTCAGGGCGGCGAATCAGTAGGGCAGTCGGCAGGCCAGTCGCGGTAGCGGAGGGTGGCGTCGGTAGAGCTGCATTCGCAGCAAGTTCTTCATCTAGGCCGCCCGGCGCACGTCCAAGCAGCACCGCCAATCGATATCGTGCATTGGCTTCGATCTGTTCGAGCGGCGGGACCGCTGCAGCAGTCTGAGCACGAAGCGCACGCGTCTGTTCGACGTCTAGGCGTGACACCAACCCACCCTGCGAACGCCAGCTGGCGATCCGAAGGTTCTGCTCTTGAACCTCAAGGCTTGCGCGCGCGGCGCCGATGCGACGGCGAGCGGTGCGCAATTCGATGTACGAGTTTGCCACCTCAGCAGCCAGCAGGGCCTGAGCGTTGGCGAGGCTGAAGTTGCTGGCGGCGAGATCCGCGTCCGCCGCTTGCAGGGCGCGCCGCTGCCCGCCAAAAAGATCGAGCGTCCAGCGCGCGTCGATTCCTTGACCATAGCTGTTGACCTCTAGCCCGTCGGAGCGACCACTCCGTGAAGCGCTTTGCCCAGTGTCCAACTGCGGCCACAGCGCACTAGAACTCTGCGCCCGCAGAGCACGCGCCCGCTCGACGCGCGCCAATGCCTGTTCAATTCCAGGATTGTCGACGATCGCGCGTTCGACCAGATTGGCCAGCGTCGGATCGCCAAAGGCATACCACCAGCGAGCGAGGTCGGTTGCGCTTTCATCATCGGCTGCGCCCTCGAAGGACCGCGCCGCGTAGCTCGATGGAATAGCCAAGGATTCTGCCGAAGGCTGAAACGGTTCTGGGCCGATGGCGCAGCCTGCCAAGCCCAAGGCAACAAGCATCAACAATGCGAGATCAGAAACTCTGGCTCGCCTACGCGGGCTTCCGGCGCTCATGGCGTGGGGCACTCACTGATCCGGCGACCGTTGACGCGCATCTTCATCGTCATGGGCCCCATCCGCATACGACCTGCCATCTCAAAGCGCTCGGCCGCGTGCGTGCCCAACCAGTCCACGCGGGCAGAGCCCATCGGACCTTGGCAGCGGCCGGTCATGGCGAACTGACCGTGGGCGACCTGCACTTCGCCGAAATCACAGGTTGGTGCGCCGCGTTGATCGCCGCCGGCTTTAGGCGCCAGCTTCAGTGGTGCGTGCGGGTCAAATTCCAGCGTCTTCGCATCGAAACACTGAGTCTGAACCTGCGGCTCGCGATCGCTACTCCGCCCCGAAGCCTGATGGCGGATCTCCCACAGCCCCGGGCGGAAGGCCAATGGCGCCGTGGAATCGCTCGGTGCATCGAGGGCCGAGGGAAGGACCACACCGGGGGGGGGCGTCGCACTGACGGCGCCGGCTGTGGCAAGCGCCACGAAGGTGGTGCTGAAAAACAAAAGGATTGAATGCATTGCGGCGATTCCTCGTGAATTGCAACGAAGAATCCCCCGCCCACGTCACCACCGTTTGTCGCTCCAGACAAGAAGCGAAGAAATCGAATTGACCTCTCGCGAAGGAACAATCTCTCGGCCTACCCTCGCTTCGGCGCCCTCGTCAGCAGCACCACGCTGCCCAGAATGATCAGCATGGCCAGCATGGTGTCGGCATCGAAACGCTCGTGCAGCACCACGGTGCCGAGCAGCACCGCGATGGCGGGGTTCACGTAAGCGTATGAAGTCGCTAGCGCCGGCCGCACGTTGTGCAACAGCCACACGTAGGCCGTGAACCCGACGATCGAGCCCATCAGCGCCAAGTACACCACCGCCAGAATCGAAGACGTGGAAGGCATTTCGGTGAAGCGCTCACCCATGCCGATGGATGCAAAGGTCATCCACACGCCGCCGCAGAGCATTTGACCTGCTGCGCTCATGAAGGGGGTGGGCAAATCCTGGTCGCGACTCCACACCGAGCCCCACGCCCACGACAGCGGCGCGATGATCAAGCAGGCCATGCCCAGCGGCGATGCCGCCAACTCGCTGCCCAGATTGAGCAAACCCACGCCACCCATGCCCACGATCAATCCGGTCCACTCCAGCGCACCCAAACGGCGACCGCGCAGTGTGGAAAACACCGCCACGAACAGCGGCATGGAGGCCACTGCAATCGCCGCCAAACCGGAGCTCACTTCGGTCTGCGCAAGATTCACCAGGCCATTGGCGAACAGCACCATGAAGACACCCATCGCCGCCAGATTGCGCCACTGCGCCTTGGTCGGCGCGGGCACACCGCGCCAGCGCAGCACGCCGTAGAACAACGCGCCGGCGGCCAGCATGCGAATAGCGCCCATCGCAAACGGCGGAAAGCCCTGCACGCCGATCGCGATGGCCAGATAGGTGGAACCCCAAACCAAATACACGGCGGCCAACGCGGCAGCCACGGCCCAAGGTGAAGGCGTGCGGTTCACGACCACACGCCAGAGTCACCCGCTCGTTGCGGGATCAATCGGCCCAGATGGTGGCCTTGCCGGTTTGCGGCAGCACTTGCGCAGTCAAACGCTGATTGCGCGAGAGCAGGCTCACCGCATCGCCCAAGACAAATGCCGATTCACGCAGCAAAGGGTCGATGTGATTCTCGGCGGCTTTCTCATCCGCCACCTGCTCGGCCACGCTGCGCTCATCGGCCTGCAGTCCATCGTCGGCACGGCTCGGCAAGCTGTCGTCCAAGCCGAGACGCTTGCGCTCAGCTTGACGTGCCACGCGCTTCGCTTCGGACTTGTCGCGCTCGGCACGACGTTCGGCCTCGTTCAAGGAAATCGTGCCGCGCTCGCGCTCAGCACGGAACTCGGCCACGTCGTCCGCCCACCACTTGAACTCCACATCCTTCTCGATGCGGCCCTGATGGCGCTGTGCCAAAGGCAGCAGCAAGGGAGCGAAGTTGCCGTAATCCTCGTGCGCCGCCGCTTGAATACGGCTGGCAGGCAAGGCGTTGTCGTAGGTGCTCTCGCCAAACTCGTCGGCATCCAAAGTCACGGGATACGCGAGGTCAGGCACCACACCATTGAACTGCGTGGTCCCGCCATCGATGCGGAAGAACTGCGCGATGGTGAGCTTCAACTGGCCAAAGCGCGGGTCACGACTGTTCTGGAAGCGATCCAGATCAATCAGGTTCTGCACCGTGCCTTTGCCGAAGGTGGTCTCGCCGATGATCAAGCCGCGACCATAGTCCTGGATGGCGGCAGCAAAGATTTCCGAAGCCGATGCGGAGCTGCGATCCACCAGAACCGCCAAGGGGCCGTCCCACGCAACGCCGGGCTGGTCGTCGCCCTCAATGCTCACGCGGCCGCCCGCTTCGCGCACCTGCACGACCGGGCCGGTATCGACGAACAATCCCGTCAACTCCACGGCTTCGGTGAGCGAACCACCACCGTTGCCGCGCAGGTCGATGACCACACCTTCCACTTTCTCTGCCTTCAATTCGCCGAGCAGGCGAGCCACATCGGCCGTGGCCGAACGCGCATCCGCATCACCGCGACGCTTGGCTTCAAAATCGGCGTAGAAGGTGGGCAGACGCACGATGCCGATCTTGCGGCCATCGGCCTCGATGATCTGGCGACGCGCTGCTTGCTCTTCCAGCTTCACTTTGTCGCGGATGATTTCCACCATCGCGTGTGCGCCGTCCAAGCCATTGGCTACGGGGATCACGTCGAGGCGCACCTTGGTGCCCTTCGAACCGCGCACCAACTCCACCACGTCATCAATGCGCCAACCCATCACATCGACCATCGGACCGGTATCGCCCTGCCCCACAGCCACGATGCGATCGCCGACTGCCAACTTGCCCGACATAGCCGCCGGACCACCCGGCACGAGCGTGCGGATCACCACGACTTCGTCTTGCGACTGCAGTACCGCACCAATGCCTTCCAGCGAAAGACGCATCGACATATTGAAGTTCTCGGCGCTCCGCGGGCTCATGTAGCTGGTGTGCGGATCGATGGATTCGGTGTACGCATTCATGAAGGTCTCAAAGGCGTCTTCCGGCTTGAGCTGCTTCACGCGCGTGGCCAACTGGCCGTATCGCTTATCCAGCGTCTTGCGAATCTCATCATCGGTGCGCCCCGCCAAACGCAGGCGCAGCCAATCGTTCTTGACGTACTGCGCCCAAATGGCATCCAGCTCTGCAGCATCGGCCGCCCAAGCCGCGTCTTCGCGGTCGTACCGCCACTGATCATCGGCAGTGAAGTCGAAGCCCGCTTTCAGCGAGTTGCGCGCAAAGGCCACGCGCTCGGCCACGCGATTCATGTACAGCGTGTAGATATCAAAGGCGGGCTGCATGCTTTGGCCTTTGATGGCGTCATCAAAGCGGCCCTGCCACGAGCGGAAGCCATTCACATCGGCCGCAGTGAAGAACAACTTCTGGCTGTCCAAACCTTCCAGATAGCGGCGGAAGATTCCGACAGAAAGCTTGTCGTCCAAGGGCCGCGGCGAGTAGGCGTAACGACTGTCAGAAAGCACGCCGTACACCATGCGCGCGGCGCCTTGCTGATCCACCGTGGGGCGGAACGCGCTAGCTACAGGCGGTGTCGCAGTGGCGGCCGGCGTGGTGGCGATGGCCTCAGGCGCGAGCGCAGCGCCGGCCAACAGCAGCGGCAGCGCGGCGGAGAAGATGAGCGGGAGCGGCTTCAGCATGGGAGACCTTTGGCAGTGACACTCGCATCATGCCGTGCCCGAGGGCGCAGCGGATGTGCCGGAGGTCGCACCGGCGGACGCCCCACGCGTGAATCAGGCGATGACGCCGGCCTCGGCCGCCGAACGGTCGGCGTGGTAGGACGAGCGCACCATCGGCCCCGAGGCCACGTGGGTGAAGCCCAGACCATAACCGAAGGCCTCAAGTTCCTTGAATTCTTCGGGGGTCCAATAACGCATGACCGGATGGTGATGCGGCGTGGGCTGCAGGTACTGGCCGATCGTGATCATGTCCACGTCGTGTGCGCGCAGATCGCGCAGGCAATCCTGAACCTGTGCCATGTCCTCACCCAAGCCCAGCATGATGCCGCTCTTGGTGGGCACGCCCGGATGTTCGGCCTTGAAGCGCTGCAAAAGCTGTAGCGACCAGTCGTAATCGGCGCCAGGGCGCACGTTGGCATACAGCGGGCGCACGGTTTCCAGATTGTGG
>JAIXVL010000111.1 GCA_027483045.1 Lysobacteraceae bacterium | reverse complement strand
TCTTGGCGGCGGACGCCAAGGCAGCTTCCATCGCCTACAGACTGACCTGACGCGGCACGCCCTTTCCGTTGGCGACCGCTTCAATGACCAACAACAGTTCCTTACTCATGCTTGACTCCGCGACAGCGCGACCGAGGGCCGACTTCAGTGGTTTCCGGAAACAGGGTTTTTCTCGCCGCGCTTGCGCCGAGGACGCGGAGTTTTTGGCTCCGTGGTCGAATCTAAGCCGAGTGCCGAAAAATCAGGCACCAATCTCGCCTTTTCAATATTGTCGAAGGACACCGCGAACTCCGCCCCGGTAGGCAAACCGAGCACGAGAAGATCGCCATCCATCCTCAGAAGCACGCCCTGCACGCGGCGCCGACCATCCTGAGGAAGCGACAAAGCTACTTTTGCCTGCTGACCGACAAAGCGCATGGCCTGCGCAGGGGTGAACAGGAGTCGATCCAAGCCCGGCGACGAGACTTCGAGGGTGTAGGCGCTCGAGATGGGATCATTCACATCAAGCAACGCAGACACTTCACGACTCACCGCTTCACAGTCTTCAACCGTGACCATGCGTTCGGTCGATGCAACATCGATATAGAGCCTCAGCAGCCCGTGGCTTTGGGACGCCGCAAACTCGATGCCCTGCAGCTCGAGCCCAAGACCCAAGCCCGCAACGACAGGCGACAGCATTTCGATGAGTTCTTCGGTCTTGTTGCTCATGCGCTCTAGGCAAAAATCAAAAACAAAAAAGGGCCGAGCGGCCCTTTCCGGTAAATCCAATTTCCGGGGGCAGACCCCATGAAGGCGATCTGCCCAGCCTAACGCCAAACCCCGCATAGGATACGACGCGAAACTGGTAGCGGGGGCAGGATTTGAACCTGCGACCTTCGGGTTATGAGCCCGACGAGCTGCCAGACTGCTCCACCCCGCAGCAGAATCGCAATTGTAGTCGCAGACACCTCTGCGGCGCAAGGGGCGCAGCACTTTCCCCACAGAAGAGCTGGGGATGACGCAGATCTTTCGGTTGACTCTGCGACGCGTCGTGACTGCCCTCGTTGCGCATATGTCGCGCCGCTGCTGATGTTTAGGATTAGCTAGCGTTCGGGGCTTGATTCGAACGCCCGCTCTCGCTCGATCACGTCCGGGCCGAAGCTCAAGCGCTTGGCGATTGGGCTACCGGGTTCGATAACGCGCCAGAACGGCGGGATGGAATCTCGCGGGACACCAGCACTCAGGTCCTCCCACGCCGACTCGGCGATCACCCTCAGGTAGATCGCTGTGGTAACGGGACAAGTGGCATCGGCGTGATGTCGTCGCGCCAGCTCGTTGCGCAAGCGGACGAGATTGCGCGTCTCCCCGATGGGAATCGCCATCAGGTATCGGGCGAGGATTTCTGGGCTAGCAATAAGCAACTTGCTGCCGGCGCGGATGCCGGCGAAATCCGCCTCGGTGGTGACCACATGCGCGGGCTTCGCCTTGGCGATTCGCGTCTTCCAAGAAACCGGTTTGCTCTTTTTGCGCTCAGCCATAAGGCAGGTTGACGGTAGAGGATGAGGGGGTGCGATACGTTCGCACGACATCGCTACCCCACCAATAATCGACAGAATTCCATAATGGGATCAAAGGCATAAGCCAGACGCGCCCCCAATAGCCCCGCCCCGATCGGTTGCGGTTTGCCCCGCTCAACCCCAAACCTCCCGCCAGCCCCGGAAGTCACGGGGGCCTGCGGCACGGGCGCTGCAGAACGGCCGACGGCATCTTGGTGCTTCCACGCCCTGGAATCCCCTAGATGCGCCTCACTCCGCTGGCCCTAACCCTCGCGCTGATCGTTTTGCCCCTAGCGCCCACCACGCATGCCAAGTCCGCAGCGACTACCGCGGCAGTCCCAGTCGATGACGACTCCCGATGGCAGGCGCTGCCGACGGAGCCTTACCGCGGCAAGCAAGACGACATCGTCTTTGTCGATTCCCAACTCGGGTTCTATGCCAACGGACTCGGCCGCATCTTCCGTACGACCGATGGCGGCCGACACTGGGAGAAGGTGCACGACACGCCTGGCACCTATTTCCGCGCTCTTGGCATGCTCGATGCGCAGAACGGCTTGGCCGGCAACATTGGCACCGACTACTTCCCAGGCGTCACCGACAACGTACCGTTGTATCGAACGTCGGACAGCGGACGCACTTGGACGCCTATTGATGACCCAGTGGTGAAGTCGATGCGTGGCGTTTGCGCCATCGACATCGTCCATGAGCCCTTCATCAACGCCGGCGAATTGGGCCATCGCAGCGTCGTGCACGTTGGCGGGCGCGTCGGCGGACCCGCCCACCTGCTTCGTAGCCTCGACGGCGGGGCAACTTGGTCGATGATCGACCTATCCGCGCAGGCCGGCATGATCGTCGATGTGAAGTTCTTCGACGCGCAGCGCGGCTTAGTGTTTGCGGCGACCGATGCAAGCATCGAGAAGGCGAATGCGATGATCCTGCGAACTGAGAATGGCGGTGCGACATGGACTGAGGTGTATCGCTCGCCGCGTGGCTTCGAGATCACATGGAAGGGTGCATTCCCGACGCCAGAGATCGGCTACGCGACGATCCAGTCGTACGACCCAGACCCCGCGAAGTCGCAGCGTTACGTTGCCAAGACGACCGATGGTGGTCGCACATGGGTCGAGAAGCCGCTGGTCGACGATGCGGGCGTGCGCGCCTTCGGAATCGGCTTCCTCGATGCGAACCACGGATGGGTCGGCACGAACAAAGGCGGCTTCGAGACCCGCGACGGCGGCGAGAGCTGGACGCCGGTCGAGCTGGGCCGCGTCGTCAACAAGATCCGCGTGCTGCAGACCCCCAACGGCCCACTGGCCTTCGCGGTGGGTGCTGACGTCTACCGCTTTGGCCCTCCGATACCGAACTTGCCTGCTCCGCCGGCGCCAGCCCCGGCACCTGTGGGGAAGCCATGAGGCCACTCCTAACGCACAGCGACCCAATGGACTGGCACGCAGAATAGCTTCAGAGCCCAATTCGGGGCCGGACGTGAGGGCGCGACGGATTCATCGTCAGTTTGAATAGGACGCGCGGCCGGTCTCTGACGGCACCAGCACACATCCTTCCGGGACTTGACCTGCACTAAGCCCCTTCACTGCCGACCAATCCACCTTCGGCGCTGTTCGCTCGCAGCGCATATGGAATGTCTTCATCGACCTGATCGCGAAGGCAGCCTCCCGCATGGCTGCTGCGTGCCTCGGCGAGCGCACCCACGAGCGCATCGCGTCCGCGCTTTCCCATGCCGTCATCGTCCAGACCTCCGCACCCAGACGTCGGATGCCCTGTCGTTGGAACAGGAGGCCAGGCGTTCCAGGCATCTTTCCCACGAGCCGTACCGAAGCGAGTGCGAAGGTGAGTCTTCCCGCCCGTCCAATCTGCGCATGCGTCACCACGACATAGTCAGATTCCGGCATGAGCCGGAGATCCTGAGCAAAGGACTGGACGGGGAAAGCCGCAGCAATCAGGGCGATGAATGCGGCTCGGATCATGGCGCGACACCTAGCCCGCCCTTGGGCAGCATCCCGCGCATGATGTGGCCCAGAATCCGTGAACGAATGAAACGCGGCAGGATCATCAGGCTGTAGCCGAGTAGCTTCGCCAAGTTGCCCGGTCGAACAGTGGTTCGACGTCCGAGCGCATCTAGACAGGGTTCCACTAAATCATCGGGCTTAGCCGCGCTGCCCATCGACATGCCGGCCCGTGCCGCGAACCCAGTGGCCACTGGGCCTGGCGCGCAACTCAGCACGTCGACTCCATCGTCATCCCACTCGATCGCCAAAGCTTCTGCCAGCGACTGCACATAGGCCTTGCTGGCGGCGTAGTTGGCTGATAGCGGTGTGCCTTGGAAACCCACGATCGATCCGAACAACACCAGGCCACCACGCCCACGTGCGCGCAGTCGACGACCGAAGCTGTGCGCGATGCGCAACACGGCGCCCGCGTTTACGGCAAACAAGTCGGCTTCGTCATCAAGGCTGCGATCGAGCAAAGGACCGATCGATCCGAAGCCCGCTGCGGCAACCACCAGACCGACGTCGAGTGCCGCCGTTTGTTCGTTGAGTGACGCGATGCTCCGTGGGTCGCGAAGGTCCATCGGCTGAACGATGCAGCGAACGGCATAGTCCACTTGCAGCTCTTCAGCGAGCGCATGGAGTGCCGAAGCACGGCGGGCGACCAGCACGAGGTTCATGCCGCGCGCGGCGAGTACGCGAGCGAAGGCACGACCAAGACCATCCGACGCACCCGTGATGACCGCCCAGGGGCCGTATCGCGTGAGCCACGAGCTCGAACTGATCTCGGTGGTGCTCATCGACGCACCTCGATCACGAGATTGGTGATCCCCGGCCCTTCAACAGCCACGGCCGCTTCGTTGAAGCGCGGCGCACGTAGCGTGGGGCGCGCATTGCGCGTGACGCCCCAAGCCTCTTTCGGCATGCCGACAAAGTTGGTATCGACCACGCGATTACCGTTGCGGTCGTGCGAAGCCGCCACCGCGTAGAGGCCATCGGACAAGCCGGAGAACTCACACACCACTTCTCGCGCGGCTGGTTGCCATTGACGGGCGGCGGCCCGTTCCCCGTCGGAAGGAAAGCCCTCTTCGTTGGCATAGAGCGCGCAGCCAACTTCCCCTTCGGTTGGGTCTTCAACAGTGAGAGTGACTCGAAGGGTGTGTGAATTGGCGTGGGCGCTTTGTGCGAAAAGGACAGCGGTAACGAGCAATGCAGCGAAGCAGGCAGGAGTGTTCACGCAAGTAACCTCGTGTCGGAGTTCGAAGAAGAAGACGCCCGCGCGTTACGCAGGCACCTTGGGCGGCAGCAGCTTGTACATGACGGGGGTAACGATTCGCGCGAGAAGCGTGGAACTGATGAGGCCGCCGATCATCACGATCGCGAGCGGCGAATACAGCGCGGAGCCACTGATCGCCAACGGTGTCAGTCCGCCGATCGCTGTCACCGACGTAAGCAGAACCGGCAGGAAGCGTTGCTCGCCGGCACGCTCAATGGCCTCGTCGAGCGCAAGGCCTTCTTCGCGTAGCTGGTTGGTGAAATCCACCAACAGGATGGAGTTTTTCGTCTCCACACCGATCAATGCGACAAATCCAATGATCGCCATGTACGAGAGCGGATAACCGGTCAGGAATAGCGCCACCAACGCACCCAGGATGCCGAAGGGCACAACGCCAGCCACGATCAAGACAGAACGAAAGCTGCCGAACTCGAGCACCAACACCGCGAGGATGCCGAAGGTCGCGATGATGATCGCCGTGCCCAAACCACCGAGGCTGCGCGATGCGGCTTCCGCCTCGCCACCCGCGACGATCCTGTAGCCCGCAGGCAATTCGAGTGCGTTCACCGTGGCATAGACCGCACGCGACACATCGCCTGAGACGAAACCCTCGCTGATGCGCGCAGTGATGGTCACCATCCGCTCGCGGTCGAGCCGCTGGATCTGACTAGGGCCACTGATGAGCCGAGGCTCAGCGATCTGACGGAACGGGATGGCGTCGCCGCTGGTTCGGCTCGTGAAGTACATCGACTCGAGCAGTTCCGGTGTCGGATGCCCGTCCATCGGCAGGCGAAGCCGCACGGGATACGCATCGCCGCGCTCATCTCGGTAAGTCGATGACGCGACGCCCGCAACGGCCAAGCGCGTGAGTCGATCAAGATCGATGCTCGGCACACCCAGCAATCCGGCTTCTTCGCGATCGAACCCCAGGTCGAGGTCGATGCGCGGCAAACGGATCGGGTTGTCGATATCGCGCGCGCCATCCACCTTGGCCAAAGCAACTTCCACCTCGCCGGCCAACCTTTGCAGTACGGCGAAGTCCGGGCCGACCACGCGCACAGCGATCGGCGCCTCGATCGGTGGGCCGTTCTGAAACTGCTTCACGGTGATGCGTGCGTCGGTGTAGGCGGCCAAGCGCTCGCGCAATTCTTCCAGCGCACGCACTGAGTCATCGCCTCGCCAGCGATCCAGCGACACGAACACTTCAGCGGCCGTCGTGCTCGTCTCCGCCGGAAAGACGTTGTAGTAGATGAGCGGATTGCCGCGGCCGAGGTTGGCCATCCGATGCACGACTCCGGGGGTTTCCTCCAGCGCAGCGTCCACGAAGCGAAGCGCACGATCTGTGGCGCCGAGCGACGACCCTTCGGCAGCATCAATGCTCACCAGAAATTGTGGCTTGTCGGCCGCTGGGAACAGCGAAAAGCCCAGCAGCGGCGCAAGGCCCAAAGAGGCCAGCACCAGCGCGAAAGAAAGCGCCAGAGCAGCTTTCGGTCGCGCCAAGGCCCAGTGCATCACAGGCGCATAAAAGCGATGGATGCCCGCTTTGACCAACTGCAGCAGGCGGTTGCCTTCCGCCGGCTCGTGGCGCGGCAGGAAGCGGCTGGCGAGAAACGGAACGATGGTGAAGGCCACAAGCAACGAGGCGAGCACGGTCATCACCACGGCGAGAGGCAGACCTCGCGTGAATTTCCCGGCGCCCTCCGGCAGGTTGAGCAGTGGCAGGAAGGCCAGCACCAGCACCGCCGTGCAGCCGACCACCGCGAGGGCAATCTGGCGCGTGCCGTCGATAGCGGCCGTCAGTCGATCCGCCCCTTCGCGCAGCCGCCGCGCGATGTTTTCGACCACCACAATCGCGTCGTCCACCAGCAGCCCTAGGGCCACGACAAATCCGGCGATAGAAATCTGGTTAAGCGAGAACCCGAGGAACCACAGCGCCGCGACGCCTAGCGCCAACGACATCGGAATCGCCACCATCACGATGCCAGCCGCGCGCAGACCCAGCGGCAGCAAGGTGAGCGACACGAGCGCAAGAGCAATCAGGAAATCGATGCCGAGCCTATGCAGGCGATCACGCACGTTCTTGGCCTGCTCGAAACCCACTTCGAGGCGCACGCCCTCTGGCAATCGGGCTTTGAATGTCTCGAGGCGCGCATCGATCGCGTCCTGCACCTCGAAGATGCTGAAGCCATCCTTCATGTTCGCGGTAACGAAGGCGGCGCGCTCGCCGTTGTAACGGCCGAGATAGTCGGCCTCTTCCGTTGCCCAGCCCACCTTCGCGATGTCGCGAAGTGGCACCGCGCGCCCGTCGCGAAGCGCGACAACGGTATCGCCGACCTCCTCCACGCTGTCGAAGTCGCCGGTGCCCTTTAGGTTGTAGCGACGCTCACCCACATCGATCGCACCGCCGGGAACGCTGCTTCCTTCACCGGACACTGCAGCGTCCACCGTGGCGACATCGAGGCCCAACGCGGCCATGCGCGGCAAGTCGAGTGCCACCCGAACTTCAGGCTCCGGGAACGCCCAGGATTCAGCGCGACGAACACCCGGCACTGTTTCCAGCGATTCCTCGAGGTCATCTGCGAGGCGCTTGAGCGCGACGGGGTCGAGGTCAGGCGCCACCAGCGCCGCTTGCACGATGTTCACCAGTCCCGGGTTCGCCTTCCGGAACGTAATCGACTGCAGCTCCGAAGGCAGCGTGCCTCGAAGCGCGTTCACTTCGCGCACGACCTCGTCGTACTTCTCGTCTGCATCGGTCGTCCATTCGAACTGGACACGGATGACGCCCAGCCCACTCTCGCTGGTTGAGCGGATTTCCTGGACGTCTTCCAACTCGGCGAGCGCGTCCTCGATCGGGTCGATCGCCAATCGCTCGACATCCTGCGGATCGGCACCGGGGTACACCACGATGATGGTGGTCAATGGAATCGCAAAGGTCGGATCTTCCTGTCGGGGAATGGCTTGGAAGGCATACGCCCCCAGTACCGCCAACAGCAAGAACACCACCGAGGTGAATTGCCACCGCCGGACCGCGAACGACCAGGGCGAGAGATCGAGGCTCATCGCTGCGACTCCGCAACAACAGGAGCACCGTCGGCCAGAAAAGCCGCGCCGCCGACCACCACGGCATCGTCAGCACTTAAGCCTTCAAGCACCGTGACGCTCTCGGCATGCACTTCGCCGAGCCGCACGGTCCTGAGCCGCGCACGATCCTCTTCCATGACGAACACGCGCGCCCCGTCAGTGCCGGCATCGAGCAACGCCGAAGTGGGAATCCGAAGGCCCACGCCATCGCTGCTCATGCTGATGCGCGCCTTCCCCACCAACCCACTGCGTAGCGGCACTTCTTGCCCCGCAACTGCTAGTTCAATGACGATGCCGCCGCTCGTGGCGCTAGCTTCGCCCGCGACGTGTTTCACCACAGCGGGCAACACAACGCCTGGCAGAGCGTCGAAGCGCACTTCTGCCGACGCACCTGGTTTCACGCGAAGCCCGTCGCGGTCAGCGAGGGTCACCGGAAGGACCCAGCCGCTGGCATCGCCAGAAATGCGCAGTACCGGCTGGCCCGCAGCCACGACTTCGCCGGGCTCAGCCAGTCGCGCCAGAACAGCACCGTCGGTGGCAGCCACGACGCGTCCAAAGCGCTGCCCGAAACGCGCGGCGCGCAGTCGTGCCTCTGCGACCTCCAAGCCTGTCTTGGCGTTATCCAACTGCTGACCCGCGACCAACTGCCGCGCTACCAGTCCTTCGGCGCGGTTCACATCACGCTTTGCCTGAGCCACTTGCTCGCCTGCCTCGCGCGCAGCAGCATCGAGAACAGTGCTGTCCAGCCGCGCCAGCACTTGGCCAACGCGCACTCGCTCACCGATGTCGACATCTATCGACGCGATTACGCCTCCTGTGGTGAACGCCAGCGCGGCCTCGTTATCGGCTTCAAGCCGGCCAATTCCCGAAGCGATGACGGAAGCCTCTCCACGGGACGGCAATACGACATCGACTCGCTTCTCCGTGATCGGCGGCGAGGCCTCAGAGCCTGCTGATGGCGGGTTGCAGCAGGCGCCCAACAGCAGGGCGGCAAGGATAGGAAGGCTTCGAGAGACGGACATGTTCGGGATCTGGCGGACTTAAGTGTGTGCACCATACACATTGTGTGTGTACAATGCACACATGCAGGTCATGACCAGATGAAAAACGAAATTCCTGTACACGATGCCCCCCGTGTCCGACGCGAGCATGGTGGCTGTCGCTACACTGACGGCCGATGAGCCCGACCTCTACTCTCAAAAAAGCGCACCAGGCCTATCACCACGGCGACCTCCGCAATGCGCTCCTTGAGGTTGCGCGGCGTGAGCTCGATGCAGGCGCATACGAGCAGCTCAGCCTGAGAGAGCTGGCGCGCTTGGCCGGCGTCAGCGCCAACGCGCCGTATCGGCACTTCGGGTCGAAAGACGAGATCCTCGCCGAAGTCGCAGCGCAGGGTTTCCGCGAACTGAGCGCGCGCATGGATGCTGAACGGCATCCCGAGCCACGCGAACGGCTGGCACGCCTCTGCGATGTCTACACGGGCTTCGCGGCCGAGCATCCCGCCATGTACAGGACAATGTTTGGCTCCGAGAAGCAGGCGCTGATGGACTTCCCGGTCCTACAAGAGGCCGCTGGCGCCAGCTTTGGACGGCTGGTCGCCGCCACGATCGATGCCTTTGGTGCTGGGCACCCGGAAGACCTTGCCACCCTCGCCCGCGCCAGCGCACTGTGGTCCTTGGTGCATGGATGGTCTCGACTCGTCATCGACGGCGTGACCTGCTTCCTGCCGGAGGGCTCGATCGCACCGGTATCGGTATCGGCAAGGGCGATCATCGCGTCGTGGTCGTGATGCCACTCCGTATGCATCGCACTAGTCCAATGCGGAAGCAGAATCCGGCATAGCCACCAGAACGCTCTCAGGAACTCAGCAGCTTGGCAACCGGTGAACTACCTCTTGGTAGCTCACGTGTTTCCACAACCTCGGTTGACCAACCTTGAGCGAGTCCTGCACGCAGGCTCAGGCAAAGGCCGCGCGCGTCCAAGCCATGATGAGGTTCGCAAACACGCCGAGAACCAAAAGGCTGATGGCGTTTGCTGCAAACACAAAGCGAAGCGCGCGATCCCCGTGAACCACCATATGGTCGTTCTCCGGTTCATCGAAGAACATCACCTTGATAACACGCAGGTAGTAGAACGCACCCACCACGGCGGTAATCACGCCGGCAATGGCCAGCCAGGCAAATCCACCGTCCAAGGCGGCGCGAATAGCTTCCATCTTGGCCCAGAAGCCGAGGAACGGCGGAAGTCCAGCCAACGAAGACATGACCAACAGAATCAGCGTGGCGGGGAATGGGCTCTGCTGCCACAAACCGCGGTAGTCAGAAATTTGATCCGCCTCGTAGCCGCGACGCGACATCAGAATGATCGCACCGAAAGACGCGGCCGCCATGATGGCGTAGCTGATGGCGTAGAACATCGCCGCCGAGTAACCCACAGGGCTGGCATTCGACAGCGCCATGAACAGGAAGCCCACATGCGACACCGTGGAGTAGGCCAGCATGCGCTTCAGGTTGGTCTGCGCCAGAGCCAACAGATTGCCGATGATCAGCGAGAGCAAGGCCAGCCAAGCAACCAAGTGCGACCACTGGTCAGACGTGGGCCCAAGGCCCGACTCCAGCAAGCGGAAGGTGAATCCGAACGCTGCAATTTTTGGCACTGAGCCGATGAACAGCGTGATCGCCGTGGGGGCGCCCTGATAAACGTCGGGCACCCACATATGGAAGGGTGCCGCGCCAAACTTGAACGCCACTCCGACCAACACGAACACCATGCCGAACAACAGCAAGCTGCGATCCTGGCTGCTGGCAGCCGCCTGATAGATCTCGGACAACACCAAGCTTCCGGTGGCGCCATAGATCATCGACATGCCGTAAAGCAGCAAGCCCGAAGCCAATGCGCCCAGCACGAAGTACTTCATCGCGGCTTCGGAAGACACCTTGCTATCGCGATCCATGGCGACAAGGCCGTAGGAGCTCAAGGCCAGCATTTCCAAGCCAAGGTACAGGGTGACCATGTGCCCCGCCGACACCATGACCATCATGCCCACCAGGGCAAAAAGCACGATCGCGTAGAACTCGCCGGCCATCAGGCCGCGATCTTCGAGGTACCGCCGCGCGTAAACCAAAGCAAGGCCAGTCACGCCGCACATGGCAATCTTCAGCACATCGGCCATGGTGTCGCGAATGAACATGGCGCCGAACGCAGAGACCGGCTCAGCGCCCATGCCACGACCGATCAGCATCACGGTCGCCAGCAAGGCCAGCAAGGCAAGGAAGTGAATCAAGCCGCGACGACGCGAATCGACGAATAGGTCGGCGAGAAGAAGGCCGAAGGCAGACCCGCAGAGCACGATCTCTGGAAGGATCGGCACGAGGTCCGCGGCGGTGGGCAGGGGCATCATCGCGATCAGCTCTCCATCACAGCTTTGTGGCCGACAGCTGAGCAACCAGCTGCACCACAGAAGCATCCATCAAGTCGGTCAAGGGCTTGGGATAGACACCCAGCAAAAGCACCCCGGCGGCAAACAGGCCCAACACCCAGGTTTCACGGGCATCGATATCGGTGAGCTCAGCCACATGGCTGTTCGCCACCTCGCCAAACATCACGCGCTTCACCATCCACAAGGTGTACGCCGCGCCAAGCACTAGCGTTGTCGCAGCAATGAAGCCGATCCAAGGCGCGGCCTGGAATGCGGCCAGGATGACCATGAATTCGCCCACGAAGCCAGAAGTACCCGGCAAGCCGGCATTGGCCATCGCGAACAAGACAAAGAAGCCACCAAACCAGGGCATCACATTCATGACGCCGCCGTAGTCGCTCATCATGCGGGTGTGCATGCGGTCGTAGAGCACGCCCACGCAGCTGAACATGGCGCCCGAGACGAAGCCGTGCGAAATCATTTGAACCATCGCGCCCTGCAGGCCAAGTTCCGCAGCGTCGGCGCGCACATTGCCTTCGCGCATCAAGCCGAACGCAATGAAGATGCCCAAGGTGACAAAGCCCATGTGTGCGATGGACGAATAGGCAATCAGCTTCTTCATGTCCTCTTGCACCAGAGCGACGAGGCCGATGTACGCCACCGCGACCAGCGAGAACGCAATCACCAACCACGCCCACTCCGCACCCGCGTCCGGAACGATGGGCAGCGTGAAGCGGATGAAGCCGTAGCCACCAATCTTCAACATGATGGCCGCAAGCACAACCGAGCCAGCCGTAGGCGCCTCGACGTGTGCGTCGGGAAGCCAGGTGTGCACCGGGAACATCGGAATCTTCACCGCAAATGCGGCGAAGAATGCAAAGAACAGCCAAGTTTGCTCTGAGGCGGAGAGCTGCAGCTGATAGAGGTCGGCCAACTGGAAGCTGCCACCCTTGACGTACAGATACAGCAACCCGACCAGCATGAACACAGAGCCGAGGAAGGTGTACAGGAAGAACTTCAGGCTGGCGTAAACGCGATTCGCCCCGCCCCACACGCCGATCACGATGAACATCGGAATCAGCATGGCTTCGAAGAAGACGTAGAACAGAATGGCGTCTTGCGCGGCAAAAACACCGATCATCAAGCTCTGCAAGAACAAGAACGCTGCGTAGTACTGGTGCACGCGGCGCTCGACCGAGGCCCACGCTCCGAGCAACACCAGAACACTGGTAATGGTCGTGAGCAGAATCAACGCAACCGCAATGCCGTCAACGCCCAAGTGGTAGTAGATATCGAAGGCGGGAATCCACGCCTTCTTTTCCACGAACTGCATCGCCGCGGAGCTCGCATCGAAGCCCGTGTACAGCGGGATGCTTAGCCCGAGCGTGAGCACGGCGACTGCAAGCGCAAAGAACTTCGCCTGCGTGCCTCTCGATTCACCAAAATAGAGCGTGGCCAAGCCGCCCAAAAGGGGCAACCAAATCAAGGCGCTCAGCAGGGGAAAACCATCCATCAGGGCGTCCTTACAAAGTTCAGGCGACAGACCAACGACCGACCAGCCACAACAGGGCGATCAGGCCGACGATCATCGCGAAGG
>JAIXVL010000081.1 GCA_027483045.1 Lysobacteraceae bacterium | reverse complement strand
ATCCGTAGCCCACGCCATCGCTGAACTGCTCCTTCTGACGCCACAAGATGCTTTCCGGCAAGCAGCCTTCAAAAGCTTTGCGCAACAACCACTTCTCCACCGGGCGGCCACCCGCAACACGTGGCGTGACGCGCTTTTGTTCGGCATCCACCGACATGGCGACATCCAGGAATTCCAAATCCAGAAACGGCACGCGCGCTTCGATACCAAAGGCCGCCATGCTCTTGTTGGCGCGCAAGCAATCGAACTGGTGCAAACCGTCGAGCTTGCGCACGGTTTCTGCGTGGAACTCCTTCGCATCCGGCGCTTTATGGAAATACAGGTATCCGCCGAACACTTCGTCGCTGCCCTCACCCGAAAGCACCATCTTGATGCCCATCGAACGGATGCGGCGGGCCAACAAGAACATCGGTGTTGACGCACGGATCGTGGTCACGTCATAGGTCTCGATGTGACGAATCACCTCAGAGAGCGCATCCAAGCCTTCTTCGAAGGTGAAGTGAAACTCATGGTGTGCCGTTCCCAGAGCTTCGGCAGCGATGCGCGCGGCGACGAGATCGGGCGAACCTTCCAGCCCCACGGCAAAGCTGTGCAAACGCGGCCACCAGGCTTCGCTTTTGCCGCCGTCTTCGATTCGACGCTTCGCAAACTGCGCGGCACACCACGCCACCACCGACGAATCCAAACCACCCGAAAGCAACACGCCGTAAGGCACGTCGCACATCAGTTGGCGGCGCACCGCTTCCATGAAGGCAGCTTTCAAGTCAGCCGGATCGATGGTTTGCCCCTGCACTGCCGAATAGTCACGCCATGCGCGTGTGCGGTAAGGACGCACCACACCTTCTTTCGAATCCAGCAAATGGCCCGGCGGAAAAATGGCCACGTCTTCACAAATACCCACCAAGGACTTCATTTCCGATGCCACCCACAAGCGGCCTTCACGATCGTGGCCGTAGTACAGCGGAATGACGCCGAGCGGGTCGCGCGCGATCAGATAGCGTTGCTGCGCGGCATCCCATAGCGCGAAAGCGAAGATGCCGTTGAGTTGATCGACGAACTCAGGCCCGTGTGCACGCCACAAGGCATTGATGACTTCGCAATCCGACTCGGTGGTAAAGCTGTAAGGCACCGTCAGCTTGGACTCGAGATCACGATGGTTGTAGATCTCACCGTTCACGGCCAAGGCCAGCGCGCCATCCGTGGAGCGCAGTGGCTGCGCGCCCCCGTGAATGTCCACGATAGACAGGCGTTCGTGTGCCAGCACGGCACCCGCGTCCGCATACACACCACTCCAATCGGGCCCGCGGTGGCGCTGCTTGGCCGCCGCCTGCACGGCCTGCCTGCGCAGAACCTCAAGATCTGCCCCGGATTTGATGTCGAAAACGCCAACGATGCCGCACATGGTTCTGCTCCTGAGTCGTGATGAGTGAAGTTCGGTTTGTGAGATGAAAAAGCGAAAGGCCCGCGCTGTTTCCAGGCGGGCCTTCGGGATTCGGTTGGGTTCGTTGTGCTGAACTCGCCTATGCCGATGGCCGCCTGAGGCGGTTGCGGTTATTGGCGTTATTCGAATTGAGCGCGGCCACCAGCGGCATCGCGGCAGCGATGCACGAGAACTTGGCGGTGGCGACGGAGATCAACATGGCCTTGAAGCTAACCCGACCCGAACAGCCGTGCAAGCCCCCAAAAAACGCCCGAGGCAGCAGGCCTAGCCTGCGTGACCCACCCACACGCGCTGAATCACATCCACAAACAGCGCAGGCAGGGCCTGCAACTCACTCAGCCGCACGCCCTCATCGACCTTGTGAATGCTCGCGTTGCACGGCCCCAACTCGACGCACTCGGCACCCAGGGGCGCGATGAAGCGCGCATCCGAGGTGCCACCCTTGGTGTTTTCATCAGGCTGCAGCCCGCACTGTGCTTGGATCGCCTCGCGTGCAGCACGACGAAGCACACCCTGTGCGCAATAGAAGGGCTCGCCGGATCGGCGCCAACGGCATTCCGCGTCAACTCCGTGCTTGGCCAGCAAGGATTCGAACTCGCCGATCAGCGCATCGCTGGTCCAGTTCGGATTGAAGCGGAAGTTCGCCACGAACTCCAAAGCGCCGGGAATGACGTTATCGGCACCCGTGCCCGAGTGAATGTTGGAGATTTGGAAGCTGGTCGGCGGAAAGTTCTCGAAGCCGGCATCCCAAACGCGTGCGCACAGTTCGCTCATTGCCGGCGCAAGGGCGTGAATCGGGTTCAATGCTTTCTCGGGGTAGGCCACATGCCCCTGCACACCGCGCACCGTGACCGCCACCGACAGCGAACCACGACGTCCAACACGCAACACATCGCCGAGAAGCTCACTTGAAGATGGTTCGCCGGTGATGCAGTAATCGATGCGCTGCCCAGTGGCACGGAAATGCTCGGCCACTTTGCGCACACCATCGATCGAAGGGCCTTCCTCATCGGAAGTAAGCAGAACCGCCAAGGTGCCCGGATGCGCAGGATTTGCTGCCACCAGCTGCTCCAGCGCAACAACAAACGCGGCAACACTGCCTTTCATGTCGGCAGCGCCACGACCATGAAGCACGCCATCGCGCACTTCTGGAACAAAGGGGTTGGATGACCACGCCTCGCGCGGACCGGGCGGCACCACGTCGGTGTGGCCAAGTAAAGCCACAACGGGCGAGCCTGTTCCGTGCGTGGCCCAGAGGTTTTTCACCTCGCCGAAATCAAGCGATTGGCAATGAAATCCTGCAGCCGACAGTCGCGACGCAATCACCGCCTGGCAGCCGGCATCTTCGGGCGTGACCGAGGGCCGCGAAATCAAATCACAGGCCAAGGCCACAACATCGCTGGTGTCGACCACTCGAGCCTCACTCATTTCTTGATTCCAAAGCGCGCCTTGTAGGCGTTGTCGGTAAAGCCAACCGACACCACACCATCACTCGTCACCAGCACCGGTCGCTTGATCAGCGCTGGATGCTCCTTCAACAACAAGGTCCATTCCGGATCCGTCGCAGGGCTTTTGCGTGCGTCGGGCAACTGGCGCCACGTCGTGCTGGCTTTGTTGATCAACTTCTCCCAGCCACCCAGTTGCGCCGCCCAAGATTTCAGAACCTCGGACGGTTGGCGATCAGCGCGGTAGTCGACAAACACATGGCTCACACCAAAGCGATCAAGCCAATTGCGTGCCTTCTTGCAGGTGTCGCAAGCGGCCAATCCGTAAACAAAGGTCGAGGAGTCGGTATTCGTCATGGGCAGGGACGCTCAGTGAGTCGATGGCAAAACTTCTGCTCAGTCTCCGCTGCGAAGCAGTTCGTTGATCGAGGTCTTGCCGCGCGTTTTCTCGTCGACTTGCTTCACGATCACGGCCGCATAGAGGCTGTACTTGCCATCGGCCGAAGGTAATTGCCCCGACACCACCACGCTTCCCGCGGGAACGCGGCCGTAGCTGATTTCGCCGGTGGCGCGGTTGTAGATGCGCGTGCTCTGGCCGATGAAGACGCCCATGCCGATCACGCTGCCGCGCTCGACGACCACGCCCTCCACCACTTCCGAGCGAGCGCCGATGAAGCAGTCGTCTTCGATGATCGTGGGGCTGGCCTGCAGCGGCTCAAGTACGCCACCAATCCCTGCACCACCCGAAAGATGGCAGCGCGCACCGACTTGCGCGCAACTCCCCACCGTGGCCCAGGTATCCACCATGGTGCCGGGGCCGATGTTGGCGCCGATGTTCACGAAGCTCGGCATCAGCACCACGTCGCGACCAATATGCGCACCGCGGCGCACTACGGCACCAGGAACCACGCGCGCACCCAGTTCACGGAAATCACTCGCCTCGTAACCCACGAATTGGAGCGGAACTTTGTCCCAGTACGGCGCAGGATCTGCTTCCACCAACTCCATATCGTTGCAGCGGAAATAAAGCAGTACCGCTTTCTTGATCCACTCATGCGTGATCCAGCCACCCTTCCCGTCCGGCTCAGCCACGCGTGCAGCACCACTCTCCAGCGCACCGACGACGGTCTCCACCACTTCGCGCAGCGAGCCTTCAATCTCAGCCTCACTCAGCGCGGCGCGGCGCTCGAAGGCCGACTCGATGATCGGCTTCAGGTCAGTGAGAACGGGCGTCTTGCGGCGTGGCATGGGGGCGATCTCCTTCAAGGCAGGACGTGAGTGCAGCGGTGAGTCGCTCAATCACAAGAGGGTCGGTGAGCGCATGGTCACGCTCATCAGAAATCAAGAACAAGTCTTCGGCGCGTTCGCCGAACGTGGCAATGCGGGCATCGTGAACGCGAAGGCGCTGCTCGCGAAACACGCGCGCAAAATCGGCCAGCAATCCAGGGCGGTCGGTGCCAATCAGCACGAGCTGCGTGCGACGCTCCGCGCTCAGCTCGCGAATCTCCACCCGCGGCGCCACACGGAAATGTTTCAGTGCGGCCGACATCGCTCGACGCGGCGGATGCAAAGTAGCAGCGGGTCGCGACAGCATCTCGGTGAGCACGCGGCTGGCGTGCTCGGCGCGCGCCACGGGGCTCTCGCCCGTGTCGTGCAAAGGCAGGAGCTGGAAGGTGTCGAGACTCATACCCGAGGTCGAGGTCACGATGCGCGCAACAGCAATGCTGAATCCCAAGCGATCAAGCGTGGCTGTCAGCGTGGCGAATAGGCCGTCGCGGTCCGGCGAATACACGAACACTTCGAAAGCCTCGCCCTGCGGTCGCACGATGACCAAGGGCGCCGACACATCGCCATGCGCCAAAATTGCGCGCGCCTGAGTCGCCAACTGCTCGGGTCGATAGCGCAAGAAGCTCTCGGAAGGAAACTCCGCAAAAACACGCTGCAGATCACTGTCGCTCACATCGGCAAGAAGGCCGCGAACCTCTGCCTTCGTTTCCGCAACACGAGCATCCGCATCGACCCGATGCTCCAAGCCACGGCGAAAGGCCAAACGCGTTGCGTCATACAGGTCGCCCAACAGCCGCTCTTTCCAGGTGTTCCAGAGCTTCGGACTGGTTCCCGCGATATCGGCGCAGGTCAGCAGATAAAGGAAATCTAAGCGTGTGCGATCACCCACTGCGTGTGCAAAGCGCTCCACCACGGCGGCATCGCTGATGTCTTGGCGCTGCGCCGTGGTCGACATCAGCAGGTGCTGCTCCACCAACCAGGCGAGTAATTCGGTATCCGGAGAAGACAACTGATGAGCAGCGGAAAACTCACGCACATCTTCTGCACCAAGCACCGAGTGGTCGCCGCCCCGACCCTTGGCAATGTCATGGAACAAACCGGCCAGTAGCAGCAGCCAAGGCTTCTTCAAGCGCTCGTGCACGCTGCGTGCTTTCGGGAAACGCTCGTCTCGACCCACCGGAAAGCCGCCCATCAAGCGCAGCACTTCCAAGGTGTGTTGGTCGACCGTGTAAACATGGAACAGGTCGTACTGCATGCGTCCGGAGACTT
>JAIXVL010000165.1 GCA_027483045.1 Lysobacteraceae bacterium | reverse complement strand
CGTGATTCTGCTGCTCGTCGTGCTGCACCTCGGTGCGCTGCATGAAGTCGGTTCGAACAACCCCGACGGCGTTGACATCAAGAAGGTGAAGGACAAGACGACGGGCAAGCCGCTCGACGGCATTCCCTTCCACCCGTACTACACGGTGAAGGACATTTTTGGCGCGGGCTTCTTCCTCGTCATCGCGGCCTTCATCCTGTTCTACGCACCGACCTTCGGCGACCTGTTCCTCGAGTTCGACAACTTCAACGAAGCGAACCCGCTGGTTACTCCGGCGCACATCAAGCCTGTCTGGTACTTCACCCCCTACTACGCCATGTTGCGTGCCGTCCCCGGCAAGCTGCTGGGCGTGATGGTGATGGGTGGCGCGGTGATGATCTTCTTCCTGCTGCCTTGGCTGGATCGCAGCAAGGTGCGCTCGCTGCGTTACCGCGGCTGGCTGAGCAAGCTGATGATCACCTTGTTCTGCATCTGCTTCGTGCTGCTGGGTTGGTTGGGTCTGCAGTCGGGTTCGGAAACGCAGACACTCATCGCCCGCATTTGTACGGTGTTCTACTTCGGCTTCTTTGTGACCATGCCGGTGTGGACGTCGCTCGATAAGACCAAGCCAGTTCCTGAGCGGGTGACCTCGCATGCTTAAGTCGCGCCTTTTGGCCCTCCTTCTGGTTCTTGCCCCGGCATTTTCTTGGGCCGCGGGTGAAGTCCATCTCGAAGACGCCCAGATCGATCTGCAGGACAAAGCCTCGCTCCAGCGCGGCGCTGGCCTGTTCATGAACTACTGCGCGGCCTGCCATTCGCTCCAGTACATGCGTTACTCGCGCTTGGCTGAAGACTTGGAACTCACCCCAGAGCAGGTCGAGCAGTACCTGACTCGTGGCGATCTCAAGATTGGCGATCTAATGAAGACCGGCATGGCCAAAGGCGACGCGCAAGCGTGGTTTGGCAAGGCACCGCCGGACCTCTCGACCACCGCCCGCGGCAAAATCGGCCAGGAGGATTGGATCTATACGTTCCTCAAGTCCTTCTACGTCGATGAGTCCCGACCGAAGGGTTGGAACAACACCGTGCTGAAGGGCGCGAGCATGCCCAATGTGCTCTGGGAACTTCAGGGTATCCAGCGTCCTCTCTCCGACGCCAAGCCTGCTGATGGTGTTTGCGCCCGAGGCGAGTTGGACGCCAAGTCCTGCCTTACCGGCTTCACGATTCAAGAAAACGAGCGTGGTCGCCTGTCGGAAGAAGAGTACGACCGGGCCATCCTCGACATCACGGCTTTCCTGACCTACGTCGGTGAGCCGGCGCGCCTGAAGCGCGAAAGCTGGGGCGTGTGGGTCATCTTGTTCCTCTCGTTCTTCACCCTGTTGGCGTGGTTGCTGAAGAAAGAGTACTGGCGCGACATCCACTAAGTCGGCACGCCGGTCAGTGATCGGGGGTTCTTCCAGCCCCGGTCATCAAGAGAGCCGCCCCGGAAACGTGGCGGCTCTTTTCGTTTTGGCGGCTCCCCCCTTGCGGCGCGTGGTCGATTTGCGGCACGTTAGGGATTGCGGAGCCGTCGACGCGGGGTCGATGGACGTAGTCGTAGGGAAGTGCCGATGGCTGTTAGCCCGCGTTTGCGCAACACACTGACCCTTTTCTCGGCCCGAGACTGCGTGCTCTCGCATCGCGTCAGGCTCGTTCTGGCGGCAAAGGGCGTCAACTACGACCTCGTGCCGGTCGATCCAGCTCACCCGCCGGAGGACTTGATCGATCTGAATCCGTACCACTCGGTGCCGACGCTGGTCGAGCGAGAGCTGGTGCTGTATTCGGCATCGGTAGTGACGGAGTACCTCGATGAGCGCTACCCGCATCCGCCACTCATGCCAATCGATCCCCTTTCGCGAGCGCGTTTACGCTTGGCCATGCTTCGTTTGGAGCATGAATGGGTGCCCCACGTTCAAGCAGCTCAGCAGGCGGCGAGCAAAGCTCAGGCTGACAACGCGCGCAAACAGTTGCGCGATCTCGTGCTGGCCTCCTTGCCCTTGTTCAAGGCCTCGAAGTTTTTCTTGAACCCCGAGATGAGTTTGGCGGACTGCGCGATGGCGCCCATCATCTGGCGCTTGCCGGCCTTGGGCATCGTGTTGCCTAAGGAGGCCAAACCGATTGAGGACTACGGCATGCGGATCTTCCGCAACCCCGGGTTCGTGCGCAGCCTGACCCCTGAAGAGAAAAACTTGCGCGAGATTCCTGCGTGACCGAGGCTTCACCACCCTTGATGACATCGAACCGCCCCTACCTTTTGAGGGCGATGCACGAGTGGATTGTCGATAACGGGATGACGCCCTACCTCTTGGTGGATGCCGCGTTTGAGGGTCTGCAGGTGCCTGCGTCGGCCGTGAACGACGGTCGCGTGGTTCTCAACATCGCCAGCCGCGCGGTGGCTCATTTGCTATTGGGTAACCACGAAGTGAGCTTCATGGCGCGCTTCGGAGGCGTGAGCCACTCGGTCATCGTGCCGATGGGCGCAGTGCTGGCGGTTTATGCGCAGGAAACCGGACAAGGCATGGGCCTGCCGCCTGATGAGGGCGATGTGGCACCGAGCCAAGAGTCTGCGGCTGGGCCGTCGCCCAACCCCGAACCCCCGAAGCGGGGCAACCACCTGCGCATCATCAAATAGGCCGCGCGCCGCCCACGTAGAGGGTGGGTGCACGATCGGGGCCAATCAGGCCGACGACGCGGCTACCAACAAGACTGACGCGGCCAATCTGGCGCTCATCGCCATTGGCCGAAAACTCGAAGTCAAAGTCGCGCTGCCAGGTTAGGCGCCCCTCGTCGCTGCGCGCCAAACGCTTGCGAACGCGTTGAACGTTCTGGTCGAGCCATGTCACTCCGGCGTCCGTACAGGCCTTGTGAGCCACTCGAATGGCTAATTCGGCCGCACTGCGATCCGACCACCAGTTCCAGAACAGCGCTGCAATGACACAAAGGGCGAAAAGGGCGAAGGTATCCATGGGCCCCAACATGGCGGCGTCACCCGCGGAGCGCAAGTGCGTCGCGAAACAAAAAAAGGTGCGCCGATGGGGCGACTCAAGCAAACTAAGTGCGGCGCGGGGCACTGGGCCGCATCCAAGAACAGGGGAAACGGATGAAGCTGGTTTTTTCAAACGGGGAACACGCGACGGTTTTGCTTGCGTCAGGCGTGAATCGCGTGGGCTCGGATCCTGAGGGCGCTGCCGTGTTGCAGCTGCCCGGTATTGAAATGCGGCACTTCGAGATTCATGTCACGGGCACCGGGGCGAACTTGCAGCTGCCTGAGGGTGGCGGTGCCGTGACGGTCAATGGCAAGCCGGTCAAGGAATTGATGGCGCTGCGCACGGGCGATGTGTTGGGCTTCGGCAATGTGACTGCGAAGTTCGTCGCGGGCGATGCGCCGCGGACCATGCACGGTGGGGCGCCCTTGCCGCCGGCCATGCTGGCCGCTGCACAGGCGATGGGCGATGGCGACTCGGGTGCGACCCGCGTTCGCGCTGCGCCTCCAAAATTCGTGCTTCGCGGTGTGTCGGGTACAACGTTCGGGAAGATGTACGCCGTGACTGGGCCGATGAGCATTGGGCGTTCAGCCGAGTGCGACATCGCCATTCCGGTCGATGAAATTTCGCGGCGTCACGTGCTGGTGCGGCCGAATGCGACGGGTCTTCAGGTCGAAGACTTGGGCTCTTCGAATGGCACCTTCATCAACAACAAGCGCGTGCAGCAGGGTCAGCTGAATCCTGGTGATGAGCTCAGGCTTGATCAGCTGCGTCTGATTCTTGTGGCGCCGGGGATGGAGATTCAGCAGGTGCAGCAGCGTCCCGCGGCTGAAGTCGATGCAAAGCCCGCTGCGAATACCGGCATCAAGATCGTGGCGATTGCCGTGATCCTGGCTTCCTTGGCCTTTATCGGCTGGTTGCTGCTGGGGCGCTAAGCCCTCGGCATGAGCCCCTGCTCAATTGAGCGGGGGCTTTCCGATACGCAGGGAAAGGTCGATGGCGCGCACATGCTTGGTGAGCGCGCCCACGGACACGTAATCGACGCCCGTCCTTCCGAGCGCTGCCAGTCGATCGAGCGTCACGCTTCCCGACACTTCGAGGGGTGTACGGCCTGCGCTGCGGCGCACCGCCTCGCTCAGCATCGCATCGTCGAAGTCATCCACCAGAATGCGCGTGCAGCCCGTGCCGAGCGCTTCGTCCAGCTCGTCCAGCGTTTCGACTTCAATGATCAATGGAAGGCCGGGATGCATTGCCTTTGCCTGCTTCGCGGCCGCCGTGATCGAACCCGCGGCTGAGATGTGATTCTCCTTCAGCATCACGGCGTCATAGAGGCCTAAGCGGTGATTGCAGCCGCCGCCTGCGCGCACCGCGTACTTCTGGGCCAAGCGAAGGCCGGGAAGCGTCTTTCGTGTATCGAGTACCCGGGTCCTTGAGCCTGCGAGCGCCTCGACATAAGAAGCGGTCACCGTTGCTGTGGCGGAAAGAAGCTGGAGGAAGTTCAGTGCCGAGCGCTCTGCGCTGAGGATGGCGCGACTGCGCGCTGCGATGGTGCAGAGTACCGTCCCCGCCGCAACGCGCTGTCCTTCGGTCACCCGCCAATCGATGCGGGCATCGGGGTCGAGTTCAAGAAAGCAGGCATCAAACCAAGGTCGGCCTGCGATGACGGCCCCTTCCTTGCAGACCACCCAGGCCTCTGCATCGCGGTCCTCAAGCAGCTGAGCTGTGGCGTCGCCGCTACCCATGTCTTCCAGCAAGGCCGCGCGGACGTGCGCCCGCACGACATCTGCCGGTGGTGCTTCGAGTTCGCTCATTTCGCCGCGACAAGGCCTTCGATGGAGGCGGTCTGCAGGCTTTCATCGATCAGCAACACCGGGATGGCGTCATCAATGCGATACACCGTGCGGCCGTCGCGAGTGACCAAGCCATCGAGCAGGAGAGTGGTCTCCGTGCGCCCATCGCCCCGCACCAGAGTGCCGGCCTGAATGGCGCCATTGATGCGATCTCGCTGAGGGCCTTCCAAGCGCAAGAGGGGCTGGTGGCTCGCCGGGCAGACGAGAAGTTCGAGAAGTTTTCGATCCATCGGTGGGGCGTCGCTGGCCAAGCCTGAAGATGCGTCTAGAATACGCTTTTGCCGGAGAGCCTCGCCATGCAGGCCAGCGCTGTGCGCATCGGGATCGTGATGGGTTCACGGTCTGATTGGGACACCATGCAACATGCCGCGGAGCGGCTGACGCGCTTGGGCGTACCGCATGAAGTCCAGGTGGTCTCTGCACACCGGACACCCGATCTTCTGTTTCGCTATGCGGAAGAGGCGGGGCCGCGCGGTCTGCGCGCGATCATCGCGGGTGCTGGCGGCGCTGCACATCTTCCGGGCATGTTGGCAGCGAAAACCGCCGTGCCGATTTTGGGTGTGCCGGTGCAAAGCAAAGCCTTGAACGGCTTGGATTCTCTGCTGTCGATTGTGCAAATGCCTGCGGGCATTCCGGTCGCGACGTTTGCGATTGGCGCTGCGGGCGCTGCGAATGCCGCTCTGTTTGCTGCCGCCTTGTTGGCGTTTGATCACCCCGAAATCGCAAAAGCGCTGGAGGAATTCCGCGCGAAACAAACAGCGGACGTGCTGGCGCAATCGGATCCGCGCGCATGACCACGGTGGGGATCTTGGGCGGCGGCCAATTGGCCCGCATGATGGCTTTGGCAGGCGCGCCACTTGGACTGCGCTTTCTTGTGATGGATACCAGTGGCGAGGCCTGCGCGGGCCAGTTCGTGCCGATGGTGGTCGGCGATTGGCGCGACGAAAACGCACTGGCTGAGTTCGCGCAGCGCGTCGACGTGGCGACCTTTGATTTCGAGAATGTGCCTGCCGAAAGCGCCGAGTGGCTGGCTGCTCGCATCCCCGTGTTTCCTGCGCCGGGTGCTCTGGGCGTGGCCCAAGATCGACTCGCGGAAAAAACACTGTTCCGCGAGTTAGGGATTGGTACGCCCGAGTTTGCCGCGCTGGAAACGCGCGAGGAACTGGTGGCAGCAGTTGCCCGCATTGGATTGCCCTGCATTCTCAAGACGCGCCGCTTGGGCTACGACGGGAAAGGACAGTTTCGGCTCAAGACGAAGGCAGACATCGATGCGGCATGGGCGGCTTTGGGTGCTCAGGCATCGAAAGTGGGCTTGATTCTTGAGGCTTTTGTGCCCTTTGAGCGCGAGGTCTCTGTGGTCGCGGTGCGCGGCAAAGACGGCGAGTTCCGCGCATGGCCGCTCACCGAGAACTGGCATCGCGACGGCATTCTTTCTGCATCGATGGCGCCTGCGCGCCAAGCTGAAGCGCTCGAGCCGCAGGCATTGGCATTCGCACAAAAAGTGGCTGATTCCTTGGGTTATGTGGGCGTCTTTGCGCTCGAACTTTTTGTGCATGATGGCCAACTGCTTGCGAACGAAATGGCGCCGCGTGTGCACAACTCTGGCCACTGGACCATTGAGGGCGCGGAGACGTCTCAATTCGAGAATCACTTGCGCGCGGTACTCGGATTGCCGCTGGGCAGTACGCGTCCGGTGGGCCACAGCGTGATGCTGAATTGGATTGGTGAAATGCCCGCGCCATCGCCCGCGCTGAGCAGCCCCTCGGGCCATTGGCACGACTATGGCAAGTCGGCACGCGCAGGTCGCAAAGTGGGGCACGCGACGTTTCGCGCGAATAGCCGCTCATCGTTGGCGGCTGATTTGAGCCGTGCCACGGAAGGTTTCGGCCGTAGCGCCGAGTTTGCGGAAGTGCTTTCTCGTCTGAGCTGATTGCGCTGCCTTCAGGCGGGGAACAGCACCACGTGCGCCAAGTCAGGGCGCACTCGAACGCGCTCGCCGACATGATGGCGCTGATGGCTCGGTGCACGCGCCATCAGAATGCTGCCATCGTCCATGCGTAACACATGCGCGGATTCCGACCCATGGAACACCACGCTTTCGACCTGCGCTTCGCAGTCGCCTTCGCCCATCACAATGTCGTCGGGTCGCAACAGCAACCACGCCGCGTCGCCTTCGCGTAAGGCCGGGTTTTGCGAGACCTGCAGCGCGCCGAAAGGGCTCATCACTCGAGTGTCGTCGAGCATGCGCACGGGCAGCAGCCGTCCATCGCCCACAAAGCGCGCGACCTGAGTGGACGCCGGTTGATGGTAAAGCGCGTAGCCCGAGCCCCACTGCGCGAGGCGCCCATCCAACATCACGCCTACGGTTTCGGCGAAAGCAAAGGCTTCGTCTTGGTCGTGAGTCACCATCAGTGCCGCTGTGCCTGTGTCCTTCAGCAACGCGCGCAGTTCCTCACGTAGCTTGGGCCGAAGATCGGCATCCAGGCTTGAAAGCGGCTCATCGAGCAGCAGCAAATCTGGGCCGGGCGCCAAGGCTCGCGCCAGCGCGACACGCTGCTGCTGGCCGCCTGAAAGCTGGTGCGGCATGCGATCGTGGAAATCCGACAAGCCTGTGTGCTCCAGCATGTCGTGCACTCGCGCGCTGCGCTTTTCGCGGGGCCAAGCCGACAGCCCGAAAGACACATTGCCCGCCACGCTCAGGTGCGGGAACAGCGCCAGATCCTGAAACACGAAGCCTAGACCGCGCTTCTCGGGAGGCAAACGAGACGCCTCACTGCCGCGCAGATGAAGGGCTCCGGCCGCCAGCGGATGCAGGCCAGCAAGGGCGCGCAGCAATGTGGTCTTGCCGCTGCCTGAGGGCCCCAGCAGCGCCGCGATTTCGCCGCGCTGAAGTTGAAACGACACGCCCGAAAAAACGGTTTGGCCTGCGTGCTCGCAAGCCAAACCTTGGGCGTCAAGGAGCACAGTGTTCACGCTGAGTTCCTACTGTGCTCGCAGCGCGCTCAGCGCATTTGGCTGGCGACGAAGTCCCAGTTCACCAGGTTCCAGAACGCTTCCACGTACTTGGCGCGGGCGTTGCGGTAGTCCACGTAGTAGGCGTGCTCCCACACATCGCAGGTGAGCAGGGCGGTGTCGCTGCCCGTGAGCGGCGTGGCGGCGTTCGAGGTCGACACCAAGGCCAGCGAGCCATCAGGACGCTGCACCAACCATGCCCAGCCCGAACCAAACGTGGTCAACGCGGTTTGGGTGAACTGGTCCTTGAAGGCCTGGAACGAGCCGAATGCTGCATTGATCGCATCGCCAAGCTTGCCCTTGGGCTCACCGCCGCCGTTGGGCGACAAGCAATTCCAATAGAAGGTGTGGTTCCACACCTGCGCAGCATTGTTGAACATGCCGCCTTGCGACTTGCGGATGATGGCTTCGAGGTCGAGGGCTTCAAACTCGGTGCCTGCGATCTGCTTGTTCAAATTGTCGGCATAGGCTTGGTGGTGCTTGCCGTAGTGGAAGTCGATGGTCTCAGCAGAGATGTGCGGTGCAAGTGCGTCGCGTGCATAGGGCAGGGCGGGCAGGGTAATGGCCATCGAAGCTCTCCTCGTCAAAGAATGGGGTGCGCGATGCAGTGAACCGACCGTCGCAGGGGATAGAATTGTAGACCTGCCGCGCTCCCGCACGGTGGCAGTACCGTGAATGAGACGCGAGGTGAGTGATGTCGTCGGTGATGGAACGGATCAAGGCCGAATTGGATGCCTATCCGATTGTGCTCTTTATGAAAGGCACACCTGAGCTGCCCATGTGCGGTTTCTCCGCGCGGGCTGTGCAGGCCCTGCGTGCGGCGGGTGCCCACCAGCTGCGCACCGTCAATGTCATGGCAGACCCAGAAATGCGCGCCAACCTGCCGCGTTTTTCCGATTGGCCCACCTTCCCGCAGCTGTTTGTGCAGGGTGAGCTGATTGGCGGCGCCGATATTGTCGTGGAGCTTGGCGAGGCCGGGGAGTTGGAGCGCATCGTTCGCGAGGCCACCCCCGCATGAGCGAGTTTGTTGCTTTCCCCAGTGCACCCGCGCGGCCTTTGTTGGGGCGCGTGATTCTCGTCACCGGCGCGCACGGCGGATTGGGTGCGGAAGCGGCAAAAGCCTGTGCGCAAGCGGGGGCAACCGTGGTGCTGTTGGGCCGCAAAGTGCCCAAGTTGGGGCGCGTTTACGACGCCATCAAGGCGATCGGGCCAGAGCCGGCGCTTTATCCGATGGACTTGGCAGGTGCTGATCCGGCCGACTTCGAAACCTTGGCCGATACCCTCCATCGTGAGTTGGGTCGCTTGGATGGTGTGCTTCATTGCGCGGCCGATTTCGCCGGACTCACGCCGCTGGAAAACACCCCGCCCGAGCAATTTGCCCGGCAGGTTCAAGTCAACCTGACTGCGCGCTGGTTCCTCACGCAGGCCTGCTTGCCCTTATTGCGCAAGGCCGAAGATTCCGCAGTGGTGTTCGTTCTCGATGATCTGGAACGCACATCGCGCGCTTACTGGGGTGCTTACGGCATTACGCAACATGCGACTTTGTCGCTTATGCGCATGCTGCATGACGAAACTGACACTTCGACGGTGCGCGTTTCCGCGCTTCAGCCCGGCCCCATGCGCACGCCCTTGCGCAGCCGGGCTTTCGTCGATGAGGCGGCGTTGCGCGTTCCTGGGCCCGAGGCTTATGCCGCCGCGTGCGTGCATTTGCTCTCTGCGGATGGGCGCGCCCAGCGCGGATCAATTTTCACGCCCGAACCAACGACTTCGGCCACTTAAGGACTGACCATGCAGGAAACTACGTTGATCGCTGCGGCCGTCCTGCTGTTCCTGATTCTCGACCCGCTGGGGAATATTCCGGTCTTCCTCAGCCTCCTTAAGCCCGTGCCCGAATCGCGTCGCCGCATCGTGTTGGCGCGCGAACTGGTCATCGCTTTGGGTGTGCTGTTTCTCTTTCTATTCGCTGGGCGATACATCCTGGAGTTCATCAACCTGCGCCAGGAGTCGGTGAGCATCGCGGGCGGCATCATTCTGTTCCTGATCGGCCTGAAGATGATTTTCCCGGCGCCCGAGGGCATTTTCGGTGACACCCCGGAAGGCGAGCCCTTTATCGTGCCCATGGCGGTGCCCTTGGTGGCCGGCCCCTCGGGCATGGCGGCAGTCATGCTGATGGGCTCGAAGGAGCCTGATCGCCTGATGGATTGGAGCCTCGCCCTGCTGATTGCATGGGCGGCGACCGCCGTCATTCTGTTTTCCGCGACCAAGCTCTACCGGCTGCTCGGCCCCCGCGCGCTGACCGCGCTGG
>JAIXVL010000041.1 GCA_027483045.1 Lysobacteraceae bacterium | reverse complement strand
GTCGAATGCAGTGTTGGGCCTAGGGCTGCTGGCCGCTGCTTGTTTGGCTCTCGTTCAACACGTCTTGTGCCCAAGCCTCAGCCGCTTCGCGCGTTTCAAAAATCTCGAATCTCCGCCCGCACTCCGAAAACAAGGCGCGCGCCTTGGGCAGCATGAGCCGCCGACCTTCGACGTCCGTTGCCACCACCCATGCCGTCGCGAGCACTTGATGGCCGCTAGCCGACGTCGCCCGAATGGTGGCGCGCAACTCTTCCCAAGCTTCAGGCGGGAACACCAGCGTCTCCAGCATCTCGCTTACGTTTACTACGCGCGACCCGAGTGGCAGGTCGCGGTAAGCGCTCAGCATGGCGGTCTTCAGTTGCGTCATTCCCTCGGCGTTGAAGGGCCCGCGCGCAGACACATGCAGCACATGGCCCTGAACCTGAGCGTCGGAATGGCCATGCGCTGGGAATTCTGAAGCGTGGGACGGTGCCGTGAGGGGTTTCCCCTTCCGGCTCGGCGGCTCGGGCGACATCGACGAGTCTCAGTTGGGCTGGCGCGGAGGCCACCATATCGCATCGCCGCTGGGTGGACGCATCCCGCTGTTCGGCTCTGAAGGGGCCTGCCTTATCCGTTCTTATGCAAGAGCTCCGTGGCCCAGGTGTTGGCGCTGGCTTCGTCTTCAAAAACCTCGAAAGGACGGCCCGCCGCCCGGTACATCTCCCGCGCCCGGGGCAAAAAGGTCAGGCGGCCCTCCACCTCAGGCCTTACCCACCATGCGGTGCCCAGTAATCGGTATTGACCGATTTGAACCCTGCGGGTGTGTGCTTCCAGCCGCTCCCATGCATCGGCAGGTGCGGCCAGCGTGCGGCGAATCTCGGCCAAGGTCACCACGGCTTGGCCCGCTGGAATCTGGGAGAACAAGGCCAGCATTCTGCGGGCAAATTCGTCGATGCCTTCGAGATTGAAGGGTCCCTCAACGGCGATTCGAATGACGGCGCCATCCTTCAAGAATTCGCTGCTGCCATGCGGGCGGAACGCGTAACCCGAGCCGACGGCCTCAACAGGTAATGCGACGCGACGTTTTCCTTTGGGCGGTCCCGACACGCGAGTTCCCTCAAAGCGATACCAGTGGTGCCGACGCTACGCCTATTGCGAGGATTTCGGCAGCATTGACCGAAGTTCATGATTTTCCTTGCCGCGCCCGTAACGCGCCAATGCGCACCCTTCACAGCCTCTACCGCTGCCTCATCCCTCTCTTCATTCCACTCGAGGATCGCCATGCGCCATCACGTTATCGCCCTTGCCCTGTTCACCGCATTTGCCGCGCCTGCGGCCTTCACCCATAACCATGCGGCCGCCCCGGCCCCGACCGCTGCTGAGGCGAGTGCTCTAGACGCCGCCATCGCGGGTGCGTGGCGTACCCCGGCCAACGTGGCGCGCGATCCCTTCCGCAATCCGAAGCCCGTGCTTCAGTTTTTCGGCGTCACGCCGGCAATGACCGTGGTTGAAATCACCCCCGGCGGCGGTTGGTATGCGGAGATTCTGGCGCCTTACCTGCGCGCCGGTGGCCAGTACGTGGGCGCCGTTAACGACCCAACGAAGGCCAGCAGTGAGCGTGCCACGGCCTATTTCACCGAGCAGAACAAGGTGCTTCGCGACAAGTTCGCGGCCACGCCTGAGGTTTACGGCGGCGCCAAGCTGGTCGAGGTCGATCCGAAGGCGCCGGTGTTTGGCGCAGCCGCCAGTGCCGATGCCGTGCTCACCTTCCGCAATGTGCACAACTGGATGATGAACGGCACGCAGGACGCCATGTTCAAGGGCTTTTTCGATGTCTTGAAGCCGGGTGGCGTGCTGGGCGTAGTGGAGCACCGCGCCAATGCGGACGTGCCGGCGGGTGACCGCTCGGGTTACGTGAGCGAGGCGCAGGTCATTGCGATCGCCACCGCCGCCGGCTTCGTGCTGGAAGAGAAGAGCGAGGTGAATGCCAACCCGAAGGACACCAAGGACTACGCGAATGGCGTGTGGACCTTGCCGCCCACGCTCAACGTGCCCGAGGGCGAAGACAAGGCGAAGTATCAGGCGATCGGCGAGTCCGACCGCATGACCCTGCGCTTCCGCAAGCCGAAGGCCTAAAGCCTGCCGCCTGCCTGAACGCGGGCCCTAGGTGCCCGCGTTCTGCCCGCTTTTCGACCACCCTATGGGTGGTTGCCTTGGGTGGTCGGGCATAGACTCTCTTCACGCGGTGTCAACCGGCACCGCGATCCTCCCTGGAGAGCCCCCTATGCGTCGTTCCGCCCTTGTTGCCGCCCTGTTTGCCGTTGCTGCCGCCAGCAATGCGTTTGCCGCCCCTGAGACCGTTCGCGTCGGCCAGACCGTACAGGGCGAACTCACCACGAACGATTCGCCGCGCGACGACGGCGGCGTGAGCCGCGACTACAAAGTGGAAGCGCGCAGCGGTCAGTTCCTGATCGTGTCGCTGACCTCGGAAGACTTCGACGGCATCGTCACCATTTTCAATCCCGATCGCACCAAGGCCATCGAGAACGACGATCGCTCCGACGGCAATCTCAACCCCTTGGCCGTTGCCGAGACCGCGCAGGACGGCAATTACACGATTCGCGTCGGCTCCTTGGGCAGTGGCGACAAGTCGGTGGGCAAGTACACGCTCAAGGTCATGGCGTTCTCGGAGTAACTCTCCGGCGCTGGCTCTTCAAAAGAAAACCCCGGCCATGCCGGGGTTTTTTGTTGAGACTCGGAGCAATCGCAACTCAGGCTTCGCCCGTCTGCAAACGCCAGAGCGCGGCATACGCGCCGCCTTGCGCAACCAGTGCGTCGTGCGTGCCTGACTCGATGATGCGCCCCGCGTCCAAGACATGAATCGCATCGGCGTGGCGCACTGTGCTCAAACGATGCGCCACCACCAGCGTGCTTCGGCCTCGCGTGTGCGTCGCGAGCGAGCGTTGAATCGCCGCTTCGGTTTCGTTATCGATGGCCGAGGTGGCTTCGTCGAGCACCAATACCACCGGATCACGATAAAGCGCCCGCGCCAGGGCAATGCGCTGGCGTTGCCCGCCCGATAGCCGCGCGCCGCGCTCGCCGACCGCGGCGTTGTAACCGCCTTCAATCGCGATGATGAACTCGTGCGCCTCAGCGGCACGCGCTGCGGCTTCAACACGTTCGCGATCAAGCGAATCACTGCCGTAGGCGATGTTCTCCGCCACAGTGCCGTCGGTGAGGAAAGGTTCTTGCGCCACATAGCCCAAATACTGCCGGAGCGTGGTGGGGTCGAGCGTGGCCACGTCGATGCCGTCGAGCGTGATGCGCCCCGCTTGCGGCTGCAGGAAACCGAGCAATCGCTTGAGCAATGTGCTTTTTCCAGCGCCCGTTGCCCCCACAAGCGCCACGGTCTGGCCGGGCTCGATGCGCAAGCTGACCGAGTCCAGCGCCATGCGTCCTTCGAACGCGTGGCTCACGCCTTCGAACGCCAACGCACCTTTTGGCCGCGCGCTGAGAACGCCGGAAGCACGGGGCGGAAGCGGGCTCTCCAGAACATTCATCACGCGTTGCACGGAGGCCATGGCGCGGTTGTACAAATCGGTCATGTCGGCCAAGCGCGTGAGTGGCCACAGCAAGCGCTGCGTCAGGTAAACGAGCGCGGAGTAGCTGCCCACGCCCAACTCGCCTTGCAGCGTGAGCCACCCGCCATAGAGCAGCGTGGCGACAAACCCAAACAGCACCGCCATGCGAATGACGGGAGTAATCGCAGCGGCGAAGCGAATGGCTTCTGCATTGGCGTCGCGAAATGCGTTGGACGCAGATTCGACGTGGCCGCGCTCGATGGCTTCGGCGGTGTAGGCCTGAATCGTGGCCATGCCGCTCAGGTTGTTGTCGAGCCGCGCCGACACCGTGGCGGCCGCTTCGCGTGCCGCGGCGTAGCGCGGCTGCAAGCGGCGTTGAAACCAGAAAGCCCCGAAAAGAATCAGCGGCACAGGAAGCAGCGCAAGCACCGCCAAGCTGGAGGTGAGTGCAAAGAACACCGCACCGACCAACACCGATGACACCGCGACTTGAATCAGATCGTTCGCGCCGGTGTTGAGAAAGCGCTCGATCTGGTTCACGTCTTCATTGAGCACCGCCATGAGCCGCCCGCTGCGCGCTTCACTGATGGCCGCCGGTGGCTGCGATTGCAGATGGGTGTAGGCCGCAAGCCGAAGCTCATGCTGCAGATCTTGCGCTAGGCCGCGCCACTTCAATGCATAGAGGTATTCAAAGAGCGACTCAAACACCCAGATCAGCACGGTGAGGCCGGTGAGCAGCCACAGCTGCTGCATCGGGTCTTCAATGCCGAAGCGTGAAACAAAGCTGTTCTTCTGGTTCACCACCACATCGACCGCCACACCGATCAGCAGTTCGGGAAGCACATCGAAAATCTTGTTGAGCACCGAGTAAACCGTGCCAAGCACGGCATTGCGGCGATACGCACGGGCGAAACCGAACAGGCGACGGAGTGGGTGCATGGCGGTTGCGCGGAAAAGAGAGGCTCAAGAGTAGCGGCAAGTCCCGTCCTTCGGCTCGCGCACGATCTGCGCTTGACGGCGCGAATGCGCAGGCGCTCAATTCGCCTATTGCCAAGGAGAGCGCCATGTTGTCGATCCGTCGAAGTCATGTCCTGTTAGTGGTGGCACTGATGGCGGGCTTGCTCGCCGCTCGCGGCACTCACGCCGCAGTCGTTACCTCGGCCTTGCTGATGGCCAGCCAGCAAGACGATGGGGACTTCGAGGATGACTTCGGCGACGAGGAAGATTTCCAAGACGACGAGGGCTTTGAAGACGAGGAAGCGCTAGCCGACGAGGAAGACGAGTCGGCTGAAGGTGCGGAGGAAGCAACCGCTAACGACGAAGAGGACGCGACCACCAACGACGACGAAGAAGAATTCATCGAAGACTACGAGGATGATTCCTGGGCGCCAGAAATCGAAAACGATGAGTCTGACGACGCCATTCCCTTCGATGAGGAGTACCCGGACGACTTCGTCTTCGAGGTTGAGGCGGTGGTCGGTGCGGACGGTGTGGTCGAAGACACCGGCCAACGCGATGATGAGGATGGCGTTTCTGCCGGCCAGGTTCTGAGCCTCAGCGGCGGCAGTAGTTCGGGCGGTAGCCGTCCATCGGCGGGTTCACAGCCCGCGGGCGAGGACGTGCCCTATGCCTTCGGCGGGCGTCCGGTGGCCGCAAGCGCGGTGCCGTGGCAGGCGCAGATCTTCAACCCGAACCGTGCCCCCAACCCGCAGGCGCCTTATCCCGAATGGGTGCGACAGCACTTCTGCGGCGGCGTGTTGATCGCCGATGACTGGGTGTTGACGGCGGCCCATTGCATCGATCAGGCGAAAGTGGCGTTGGGTTTCAAGGTGCGCCTCGGTGCACAGGACATCTCGTCGGGCGACGGCATCGTGTATCGCATTGATCACATCGTTCGACACTCGCAGTACGACGCTGGCAGCCGAGACCTCACGCGTCCGCCGAACATGTATGCCAATGACATCGCCCTCATCCGTATTGCGCCTGAGGGCACGACGCAGCGCCGCGACCCGAAGCTCATCAGCCCGATTCCCTTGAATCGCAATCCGCTGCCCAATGGCGCGCCGGTGTCGGCGACTGGCTGGGGCGCAGTGGGTCAGGGCAACGCGAACATCAACAGCGCGGTCATCCTTCGCGTCGATCTGCGTTTGATGGATCAGAACACTTGCGCAAGCCGTAAGGGTCGCGGAGGCGGCAAGGTGCATCCGAAGGTGTTCTGCGCTGCAAGCCCGACGCAATCCACCTGCGGTGGCGACAGTGGTGGCCCGGTGGTCTTGACCAACGGCGACCCCGTTCTGGCGGGCTTGGTGAGCTGGGGCAGTACCACATGCGGCGGTGATGGTCGGCCTAGCGTGTACACCCGGATCGATCAATACCTCGACTGGATCGAGCAGGCCATGCGCCTGCCGTCGGGCCGCAACAGCTTGCCCTGAAGAAAAAGCCGGCGGCATGAGCCGCCGGCTGGGTGTGGCTTAAACCTTGTCGCCGCCCGCATGCGGGATGTCTTCCTCTTCGGTCGCAGCGTCGGCCGGCGGGGCATTCGGATCGACCGGTGCTGCGTCAGGCGCCGGCTCGGCAGCCGGGGCGTTCGGGTCGACCACGGAGTCGGCGGGAGCCGCTTCCACCGGGGCCTCAACCGCGGCCGGCTCAGGTGCGGGCGCTGCTTCGACAGCGGGCGCTGCTTCGGCCGGAGCCGCTGCAGCTTCTTCCTTCTTGCAGCCGGTGAAGATCAGGCCGGCGGCCAGAACAACAGCAATTTGGGCAAGGTGCTTCATGGTCCATCCCTTTGGTGTGGTGAAGTGAGGGTGCAGCGGTACAGCCGCCAGCGAGGCTAGCAGATTGCTCAGGCCTGGGCCGTTGCGGGCGCCGGGTCGAAACCTACGCTGGCGAGCACGGCAGCCATCCGGCGATCCGTGCGTAGGGGGTCGAGGAAGGGGTCGTTGCGCAGATAGATGAGCCCCGAGTCGCCCACGTCGCGTGCCGCAGAAAGACGAGCAAAGGCCAAATCAATCGCCCCGAACTGCGCCTGCACTTGCGCTTGCTGGTACAACACCTGATCGCCCAGTTCGCTCACCAGATCGGAGAAGGTTTGGGTCGCGCTCGCGGCGTCGCCCGCGCGCCTTTGCCCAATGGCCAAGCCGGTGAGGCGCGTGTACTTCGCGGGTTCCTTGGCATAGGCCGCCAACGCATCCTCGACCTTTCCAAGATTCAACAAGGCATCACCGATCGCACCATACGAGCGCGAAATCTGCGGGTTCATCGCGATCGATTTTTCCAAGTAGGGAATGGCGCTCTCGAAGCGGCGTGCGGCGTACTCAATCATGCCGGCCGCTCGATGAATCAGTGGATTCAGCGGGTCGCGCTTGATGGCTTCGTGCAGAGCTTGCGTGGCTTCGGCATCGCGACCAATGCGCGCCGAATACTGCGCATAGCGCGCGAGTACCGTGGCTTCACCTGCGCCCAACACCACCGAGCGTTCAAAGGGTTCGCGCGCGGCGCGTGCGTCCAAGCGCCCCTGAAACAGCGTGAAACCCAGCGTGGAATGCGCCTCGGCCAAGTCCGGTGCCAACTCGATGGCTCGCTCCGCGGCGGCGATGGCTTGCGCATACATCTCGCGAAGTTCGGTAGCCGCACCGTACTGATTGGCGATGGCCGTAAGCGACCGCGATCGCGCGGCGTGCGCCGAGGCAAAGCCAGCATCGGCGGCAATGGCCAAATCGAACTGTGCCAGCGCCGCGCGCTCCGAGGCTTCATCGGCGCTCAAATCGTAGAGCGTGCGACCGCGCAGATAGGCATCCAAGGCGTCGGCATTGCGTGTGCCGCCCAAGGCCGCCAAGCCGTCTCGGTTCTCAGGCCTTCCGCCCACATAGGCGCTTAGCGCATCGGCAACGGCATAGGCAATCTCCGTCTGCACGGCAAACACATCGGAAACCTTGCGTTCGAAGGTGTCGGACCAGCGCAAGACGCCCGTATCCCCATCAATCAAGTTGGCCGACACACGCACGTTGTCGCCAGCCCGGCGCACACTGCCATCCAGCAAATAGGTCACGCCCAACTCGCGGGCAATCGCCTCGGCATCTTCTTCGCTGGTGCTAAATCCGCCAGAAGAACTCTTGGCCATGACCTGCAGGGCCATGTTGCGCGCCAGCGTGGAGCGCACTTCCTCGCTCAATCCGTCGGAGAAGTAGGCCTGCGACGGGTCGCCGCTGATGTTGGAAAATGGCAGCACGGCCACGCTGTTGGCGGCGGCCTTGCGAGCGCCGGGTAAGCCGAATCGGTCCCACGCCAACCAGCCCATGCCTGCGGCAGCACTGGCCGCCGCTGCGCCGATGATGAGCTTGCGACGGCCGATATTGATGCGCTTGGGCGCCACGGCAATACGCATCTGCGGGGGGGCGCGGCCGGTCAGCACGATCACCGCGCGCGCCAGATCTTCAACCGGCGCGTCGTCATCGCCCTCGACCCAACGCGTCAGATCGATGGCGTGGTATTGGCGGAAACCCAAAGGCCCGAGCGTGCCATCCAGTGTGGCAGGCACCAGCTTGTGCAGATCGCGGCCGCGGGCGGCTTCGTCGAGTACCCAATCGGAAGCCGTGGAGGTCGCGGACCACAGCACGATGACCGCATCGGCGTTATCCAAGGCTGCCTCAATGGACTTTGCAAATGCCGCGCCGCCTTCGATCAGCGTGTCCCACCACACATCCAGGCCGGCCGCCTGAAGCGCACTGGTGAGCTTGCGCGCGTGCGCTTGATCGGCCCGGCTATAGCTCAGGAAAGCGCTGGGCTTTTTCTGCCCGTCCTGCGTGGTGCCTGTGTTCGGCATAGCCCGTAACGCTCCTTTCGGTCATCCACAAGAGTACGCAGACGCGGGAGGCCCGGCCAGCATGACCGGGCGACAGCCTGCCCGTTCAGCCCAATCGGCTCTGTTCCAGCGGCCGTTCGCGGTGCATCAGGATCCATTCGGCATGCTCTTCCAATGCCGCTTCGCCCAAGGCCTCCAGCACGCGGCGCTGTTTGGTGGGGTCGGTGTCGCGCGCCAGAAGTTCCGACGCGCTGGCGAACACACGTGTCATGAAGCGGTATTGCTTGATCAGTTCCTTGTCCGCCAACTTGTGCGAGTAGGCCTCGCGCACGCCGGCAAACAGCGCGGTCATGCCGGCCGTGACCAAGAAAAGCTTGGAGGTCGTGGGCCCCAACCATCCGCCAAAGACCAGCAGAACGACGGCGCAGGCCAAGCTGAGCATCAGGCTGGCTTTACCAATGCGTTCGGTATGCCGGTACTTCACCTCGCGCTCGGCGGTGCGACGGCGGAAGTAGCTCAGTTGGCCCAACTTGCCGCCGTCACCCACCCAATTGGCAACGACCCAGCGTAGACCCACGTCACTAATGGGGGTTCCACCGCCCAAGCCCACCGCCCGCATGGCATGGCGAATCCAACCCAGTTCGACATCTTGCTTCTGCAAAAAACTGTCGTAGGCGAAACGCACCCGGTGCGATGAAGGCACTCCGGCAATCGTCCAGTAGCACTGAACACGAAGGCCTTCGGCGAGCACGCGGTAATCGAGATAGCGACGGTGCCAAGAGCGGCGCTCGCCCAGCCAAGCCACGGCAACACCGACCGCGAAGAATCCGAGCAGCGCCGCAAGAAGAGCTGGCTGCGCCACGAACTCGGAGTACGTCATCAGCAGCAAGCCGGTCAAAACGGCCAACACGTGCAGCAACAACATGCTGTGATGCACGCGCTTGCGGAAATGCAGTGCCAGCCAGTCAGCGCGTTGGTACATGGCATCGATGCGCAAGACCGCACCCGAGCAGCGGATCTCCTCTGGCGCCGGAAGCAGGCTGCGACTATTGGCTGCGATATCGTCAGCGTAAAGCTTCGCGTCTGCGTTGAACTCGCCCAGTTGGTTGAACAAGCGGTCGTAGTTCTCCGGCATCGGCCCCGCACCCGGAAGATTCTCGTTTCGCGTCATCCATCGCGAGCTGAGCGGCGCATCAACTTCACCGCCGGGGCGATCCCGCGGGCAGAAAATGTGGAACGCTAAATCGCTGTCGTCGTCGGCCAGAAGGTTGGGCGGTGCATCGGCGGCGCCCAAGCCTGGCATCTCGCCAAACAGGTGGTAGTGCAGCACGTCGCTGGTTCCGCCCACTGCGTCGCTGGGTTTGCCATCCCAAAGCGCAAGCAGCACCTGGCAGTGTGAGGACACATACACCCCAAGCTGTGCATATTGGCGATCGCGCGCTGCACCCTGCGTACGAATAGATTGCTCGTCATTGCCTTCCGCAATCGGCAGCTCGATGACTTGCGATTGGGCAAGCAGGCCACGCAGTTCGTCAGCAGATTCGGCGCTGCTGCAATCGGTGAAGTAGTCCTCGCGGCTCAATGGCAGCGGAGCCAAGAGCGGCATGCCCAAGGCAATGGCGCAGCGCGCGACCAAGCGGTCGCCGCCCTCGGCCAGCCCCGACATGACGGCCACCGAAAGCTGCGGGTGGAGCCCCTGCATGCGAAGAAGAAACGCGCGCACATCGGCCTCAAGTTGTGGAACAAGCGCAGGCGTCAAATCGCGATGCGCCGTGACTCCCACAATCAGAAACGCATCGATCGGAAGTGACAGCGCCGGAGCCGAGAAAACGCCCGGCGTGGGGATGGTGTTCGGACGCGGTTCGGAGAGTTCATTCATGGCCGAAACAGACTACACCGCGCGGGCAAGGGGTGAGCACGGCAGTACACTTCGCCTATGCTGATCGCTCTGCATAAGCCCATGAATGTGCTCTGTCAGTTCACTGACCGAAGCACGCCGCCGCGCGCCACGCTCGCGGATTTCGCCCTGCCGAAAAACGTGTACGCCGCCGGGCGTTTGGATTTCGATAGCGAAGGCCTGCTGCTGCTCACCGACGATGGCGGCCTAGTGGCGGCCATCAGCTCGCCCAAATTCGATTGGCCAAAGACTTATCTGGTGCAGGTGGAAGGTGTGCCCGACGCGCTTGCACTGCAGCGCCTTCGCGAGGGTGTGGTGCTGAACGATGGTCCCACGCGCCCCGCCGAGGTCGAGTGCATCGATCCTCCTGAGGGTCTGGCGCCGCGTGATCCGCCGGTTCGTGTGCGCTTGAGCGTGCCTGATGCCTGGCTTCGGCTCACCATTCGAGAGGGGCGCAATCGGCAAGTGCGGCGCATGACCGCAGCGGTGGGCCTGCCCACCTTGCGCCTGATTCGCGAAGCCATCGGGCCTTATCGCCTGGATGGGCTGACGGCCGGACAATGGCGCGAGCTGCCCATGCCAGAACTGCCCACGCGACCGCGTCGGAGCGGTGCGCCAATGGTGCCTACTGCATCGAAGGCGGCGCGCTCGCCGAGCGCTGGCGCGGGACTGATCCGCCCCTGGAAACGCGACGGGCGCTAGTGCCCTAGCGCGCGCCCCACCACGCGCCCAAGCGCTTCAAACCTTCAGCCACGCTCACCTTCGGCACGTAGCCAAAGTCGCGTTGCGACGCGCTGATGTCGTACCAATGCGGCGTCGCTAATTGCTCGGCCACGAAGCGCGTCATTGGTGGCTCGCCCTTCAAGGGCAGCGTGTGCCAAAGCCCTTCGCAAAGTGCGCCGATGGCATAGGCCGCGCCGAAGGGCAGGCTGGCCTCGACACGGGGCTCGCCCGCGGCGACCAACATGCCGTTGATGATCTCTTTCACCGGCTGTGGTTCGCCGTTCGAAATGAAGTACGCCTTGCCCGCGCAGGCGCTTCCCGGTGCGAGCGCATCGAACGCCAAAAGATGAGCGTCTGCGGCGTTGTCGACGTAGGTGGTGTCCATGCGGTTCACACCGCCGGCAATGAAGCGCAGGCGCCCTGCACGCGCGCGCTCCACCAAGCGCGGCAGAAGATTCGTATCGCCCGGACCCCAGATCAGCCGTGGCCGTAGCGCGACGGTGCTCAAGCTTGGGCCGTTCGAAGCCAGCACCGCGCGCTCGGCCACTTGTTTGGTGCGCGGATAGGGCGCCTTGAAGCTCAAGGCATACGGCGTGTTCTCTTCGTTGCCGCCCTCGCAGGGCACGCGACCCGAGTGCGCCACGCTGGGCGTTGAGGTGTACACCAAGCGTGCAATGCGATACTCGTGACATGCTTCCAGCACGTTCAGCGTGCCGGTGATGTTGGCATCGACGTAGCTCTGCTCATCGCCCCAATGCCCCGCCTTCGCGGCGTTGTGAAACACCGCATCCATGCCAGTGCAGGCATCGAGCACATGCGGGCGATAGGCCAAATCGCCCAAGCGCTGCTCCACGCCCATCGCCTCAAGCACTTTGGAATGCCGGCGCTGCGTGCTCACCACACGATAGCCGCGCGCCTGCAGCGCACGGCACAAGGCCATGCCGAGAAATCCTGCGCCGCCGGTCACCAGAACATTCATGGGCAAACTCAATGGGCGAGGGTGTGCATCTGGCTTCGCGCCCACTCGCCGAGCTTCTCGCGGCCGATTTTCGCGTTGTGGCGAATATCGACCGGAAAGCCGGAATGGCGCAGAAAGTGATGGATGCGCGCTGTTTTCACATCACGCATGGCCATGCGTTCCAACTCAGCCTGCACGTGTACCCATTCGCTGTCGGGCACGCCCGGCTTCAGCTCGACACACAGCACTGGCAGTTGCATACCGCGCATGCCCACGCCCACCAATGCGGTACGCGCGACGCGACGGTGCGTGTTGAAAATCGGCTCGACCTGCTCGGTGGCCATCAAGCCGCCGGCCGTCTCGACACGATGGCTCTTCCGGCCGCAAAACCACAGGCGACCTTGTTCATCGAAGTAACCCAAGTCACCCATGCGGTGCACGATGCGTTCATCACGCGCGCCAATGCGTTCGCGGATTTTCGCCAGCCGCGTGGCTTCCGGACGATTGAAGTATTCGTCCGTGGCGCTGGGGCCGGCCACAGTGATCTCGCCGATCACGCCTTGCGGAACGCAAAGTTCATCACGCCAGAAGGCAATGGCTTCATCGGTGATTTTGATGATGCGCACTGTATTGGCCGCCACCGGCTGACCCACGCAGGTGCCTGCGCCGGCTTCGGTGGCTTCGCGCGTGCCTTGCAGTTCCGCTGCTTCAATCACGGCCACCGGCAGGCATTCGGTGGCGCCGTAGGGCGTCCAAAACTCGGCATCCGGCGGCAGCAGGGTACGCATGGTGGCCACCACATCGGGCGGCACCGGCGCACCGGCGGAAGTGACGCGGCGCAGCGTGGGCAGCGGCTTGCCGTGTTCGGCCAGCACGCGCATCAAGGCTGGCGAGCCAAACAATTGCGTGATGCCGAAACGCTCAATCGCATCGTGCAACTTGTTCGGGTCGGCTTGCGCGGGGCGCGTCGGGTCCATGTCGGGGATGATCGATGTGAGGCCGAGTGCCGGGTCGAACAAGGCAAAGGGAGGGAAGGTGGGCAAGTCCACGCCGCCCGGCGCAATGCCGAAGGCCTCGCGCAGCAAGTCGATCTGCGCAATGAAATGCCGATGCCGATACACCACGCCCTTCGGCACACCCGTAGAGCCGGAGGTGAAGAGCAGGGCAGCCACTTCGTCGCCGTGAGTGTCAGCCAGCATTGAGGTGGCCTCGCCGCGCGCCGCTTTTGCCGCCAGCAGTGCCGCACCCTTGCGCTCCAGGCGCACCAGCGTTTCGCCACGCCACAGCGGCCACGCACGCGTGCCCACCGTGATGACGCGGCGGATCGACTTCAGGCCCCAGCCGAACACGCGACGTGCGAATTGCGCCAGCGGAATGCCGATGAAGGCCTCGGGCGCGGCTTCGTCCAAACACTTCTTCAAGGCGCTGCGATCAATGCCCGGATCGACGAGTACAGGAACCGCACCGAGCTTGAACAGCGCGAACATCAGCAAGAAAAACTCGGGGCTGGGACGCACCATCACCACGGTGCGCATGCCGCGGCGAATGCCATACGCATGCAAGCCTGCGGCAATCGCATCGCTGCGCGTGTCCAACTCGCCGTAGCTCAGCACCACGTCATAACGCGCAAAACCATCCGCGCCCGGCTTGCCGGGGCAGCGCATGGCCGGCTGCTCGGGGCGCTCGGCAGCAATGCGCGGCAGCACGGCAGCAATGTTGCTCACGGTTGTCATGGTCAGGGCGTGCGAGCCGGCCTTACGCGCTTAAGGGGTTTGCGTCGAGAAAGCGGCGAATCGCCGGCACCAGCACCGTGTGCTTGTCTTCCAGCACGTAGTGATGCGCATCGTCGAAGGCCATCACTTCCGCTTTCGGCAGCGCATCGGTGAAGCCCTTCAGGAAGTGGTGATCGAACACAAAATCCTGCAAGCCCCACGCGATGAAGGCAGGGCGATCCGCGTACTCGTGCAGCGTGCGACCGGACTCCTCAACGAACGCCCATGCGCGGTCTTTCGGTGTGAGTGGAATGTCCTGCACGAAGCGCAGCGTGCTGATGCGGTTCTTCCACGAGTTGTAGGGCGCCACATAAGCGGCGCGCACTTCCGGCGAGACCTTATTCGACACGCATTGATCGATGGTGCCGGCCGCGAAGGCATTGAAGCCACGAATCATCACTGCGCCGATGTTGTAGTTGCGGCCCAGCTGCAGCTGCCACGGCAGCGGTTTTTCTTTCGGCAGCGGGAATGCCGAGGTGTTGGTGATGACGAGGCGCTTGACCAAGCCGCGGCGCTTTAGCGCCCAGCCAAATCCAATCATGCCGCCCCAGTCGTGCACGGCCAGCGTGATGGGGCCGGTAATGCCCAAATGCTCGAGCAGGCGTTCGATATCTTCGATACGCGATTGCAGGGAATAGCGGTAATGCTTGTCGTCGGGCTTGTCCGACAGGCCCATGCCGATGTGGTCGGGCACGATGCAGCGGTAACGGTCGCGCAGGCCCAGCACCAAGTGCCGCCAGTAGAAGCTCCACGACGGGTTGCCGTGCAGCATCAGCACCACTTCGCCGTCGCGCGGGCCCTCATCGAGATAGCTCATCTCAATGCCGGTGCCGCGATTGAAGCGCTGCGGAGTGAAGGGGTAATCGGGGAAGTGCATGGCGGATCCTCGTCGCGCTTAGCCGCTCGCGTGTCGGCCTACTCAAAAGCAAGGGCCGGTTTCCCGGCCCTCGCGGTCGTTCAAACAGCTGGCCGTCTTACCAGACCACTTCGGCCATCGAGCAGTTCAAGCCCGAGCCGATGCCGAGCAGCGCAATGCGCTTGCCTTTCTTCAGGCGGCCCATTTCCTTGAGCTTCGACAGCACGATCGGCACCGAGGCCGGACCGATGTTGCCGTGCTCGTGGAAGATGGTGAGCACTTTCTGCGGGTCGATACCGAAGGTCTTCAGGAAGGCCTCGGTGTGCGCGCGCGAAATCTGATGGATAACGAACTCGTCCATCTCTTCCACGGCCCAACCCAAGGCCTGCTTGGCGGCGAGGAAGGTGAGCTGCGCCAGCTTGATGCCCTCAATCAAGAGCATCTTGGTGTCGGTGACCATGCGGTCGAGGTTGCCGCGGCACAGGTGGCTCCACTGCGTTGCGGCGCGGGTCACACCACCGCGGTACTGCGGGCCATCCGGCACGAGTTCGCGGCGCGCCAGCACCATGGCGGCGGCACCCGAGCCCAGCGTCAGGCTGGCGAACTCGTTGCGGAATTCTTCGGCGGTAATGCCATCGCGGTTCAGGCGCTCAATCGTCTTCTGGTACACGACGTTCGCGTTTTCGGCATTCACGATCAGCGCGTAGTCGATCTCGCCGCGTTCGATCATGCGGCCGGCAATGTCCATGCCGTTGATGAAGGCCAAGCAGGCGTTGGCGACATCGAAGTTCTGGCAGGTGTCCGAGAGGCCCAGCTGGCCCGACACAATGCTGGCCACCGAGGGCTCGAGGAAGTCGCGCGACACCGAGGTATTGATCAGGATGCCGATCTTCGCTGCATCCACGCCGGCATCTGCAATCGCTTTGCGCGCGGCCATGGTGGCGGCGTCGGCGGTGGGCGTGTTTTCGTCCCACAGGCGGCGCGAATGGATGCCGGCCACATCACGCAGCACGTCGGTCTTGATGCCGAGGCGGTCGAGCGTGGGCTTCAGGCGCAGGTTGATGGCATCCGAACTGAGCGCGTTGGGCGCATCAATATGGGCAAGGCCGGCGATAGAGACGTGCTGGAACAGCATGAGGGTCAAACCCCAAGGGAAACGAACCTTGGAGTCTACCGCAGCCCAGCCGCGCCGTCCTCGGAAGGACGGCGTGAAGGCAGTCAGGCCTTACTGGTCGCGCAGGGGCACGACTTCGGCTTCGCCTTCCGGCAAGGGCTCGACCGAGGTGCCGGGCTGGGGCGCTGCGGTGCGCACCGCGCCACCACAGCGGTAGGCGGCATAGCGCTGCTCACCGTCCATCGGTTCGCCCAAGGCCTGCACCGTGTCGGCGCCCAGGCCTGGGGCCTCGTTGCGGGCCAGCACTTCCAGTTCATCACGAACCTTCAGCTCGTTGCGTTCCAGAGGGCCCAAGCGGTCCTTCACCGAAACACCAATCTCGCCGCGCTTTTCGCAGGTGAGGGTTTGGCCCTGTGCCACCACGCGAATGGCTTGGCCGCCGGGCTGGATCTGAACAAAGGTGCAGGCCGAAAGGCCTGAGGCGAGAGCAACAGCGGCGAACAGGCCGGTCAAGGGGCGCATGGCGATCTCCAGAGCAAAAAAGACGAACGCCCGGATTGTGCCGGGCGTTCAGTAAATCCCAACTAACCCACGCGGGCCGCGTGCGGGCTACCCCTGACGGTTCAAGGGCAGCCCGTGGCAGTGGGCGTTTAGCGCGAGCCAGCCGCTGCTGCCGGGGTGACCGGCTTGCCGTCGGTGTCGATGACCTGCACCTCGCCCAGGTTCAAGCCACGAATGCCGGCTTCAATCTTCGAGAGGTCGCCCACCACCACCCACGTCAGCGCGTCAGCTTTCAGGGTCTTGGCGGCGTCATTCACGATGGCCGGGTTCAGGGCTTCAATGCGGTTGCGGCGCACTTCCACCCAGTTGTCCGGGCGGTTGAAGCGCACGATGCCGCCGATCTGGCCAAGCACTGCGTTGGCGGTCTCGAAAGAACCGGGCAAGCCGCGAATCTCGGTGGCCTGAATCTTCTCGACTTCCGCTGCCGTGGCCGGCTCCGTGCCGTTGGCGTAGGCGCTGATTTCGCGCTGCATTTCCTTCAGCGCATCCACCGTCTTGTCGATTTGCACCGGTGCGAAGGCAATCCACGGGCGTTGGCCCTTGGCACCCGAAGTGAAGCTGTAGGCGCCATAGGCCCAGCTCTTGTCCTCGCGCAGGTTCATGTTGAGGCGCGAGCTGAATTCGCCACCCAGCACCGAGTTGGCGACTTCGAATTCGACCGAGTTGGCATCGGTGGAGGGAGGTGCCAATTGACCGGCAAGGATCGTGGCTTGAATGGCGCCGGGCTGATCGACCAGGAACACGCGCGGCTTGGTCTGTTGCGCAACAGCGGCCACCTGCGGTGCGGGAATCGGCGTGCTCGGTGCCTTCCATGCGCCGAAATGCTTCTCAAGCTTCGGCGTGATTTCGGCCAGCGTGGTGTCGCCCACGATGATCAGCGTGGCGTTGTCGGGGCGCACGAAGTCGGCGTGGTAGGCCTTCATGTCCTCGATCTTCAACGCAGCGATCGATGCCTCGTTGCCGGTGCCCGAGAACGGAATGGCATACGGATGACCCGCGCCGTACATCAAGGGCGGCAGCAAACGATTCGCCAAGCTGTTGGGGCGGGCTTTTTCCTGCTTGATGGTGGCGAGCCACGTGGCACGCACACGCTCCACATCGGCCTCGGCAAAGCGCGGGCGCTGAATCATGTCGGCATAGAGCGCCAGCGAATCGTCGAGCTTGTCCTTGAGCGAGGAAAGGAACGCGTTGCCACCGTCGAGGCTGGCGCCCGCGCCCAATTGCGCGCCGAGCGATTCGGCGCGGTCGCCGAAGGCCAACGCGTCGCGATCACCGGCACCTTCATCCAGCATGGCCATCGTGAAGCTCGAGGTGCCCAAGGTGCGGCCCTGGTCGGCGGCAAAGCCACCGGTGAACTCCATGCTCATTTGCACAATCGGCAAGCCTTTGCGCTCGGCAAGAACAATTTTCATGCCGTTCGAGAGCGTTGCGCGCTGCAAGGCCGGGAAGGACAAGGCCGGGTACGTGTCGGGCATCGGCGGGCCCTTGCTGCGATCCACATTGCTGGCCGTGGTGGTGTACTTGCTGTCCACCGCAGGAATCGGCGGCGAGACATAGCCCTCTTTCGCGGTGCTCTTGTCTTCGACCAAGGCGGGGCGGTCGCCCGGAGTCACGTTCAGCACCAGATCGCCTTGCGAAAGCCACTTCACGCCAGCGGCGCGCACCGATTCCGGCGTTGCGGCCGCAAGGCTCGCCAAGTCGTCGCGGTAGCAGCCGGGGTTGCCAGTGAACACCGTGCACTCGGCCAGCACGTCGGCCTTGCCGCCGAAGCCGCCGATGCGCTCCACGCCGCGAATGAAGCCGGCTTCTGAAACGGTCTTGGCCTGTTCCAACTCGGCCGCAGTGGGGCCTTCGGCGAGCAATTTCTTCAGCTCTTCATCAACGATGGCCTCGACCTTGGCTGCATCGACGCCTTGCTTGATGTCGACCTGCACGAAGAAGCTGCCCGAGAGCTGGCTGCCCCACGCGAATGCACCAACGTTGTCGGCCAACTTTTCTTCAAACACCAAGCGCTTGTCGAGGCGCGAGCTGCGAGCGCCGGCAAAGACCTGGGCGAGCAATCCAAGCTCCTGAACATCGCGAGTGCCGTACTGCGGCACATTCCATGTACGGATGAATCGCGCCTGCGGCACGCGGTCGGAAAGCTCGACGCGCTTCGTGCCCGTGCGCGCAGCGATGTTCACCGCCGGCTGCGCCATGCTTGGGCTGGCGGGGATGTCGCCGAAATACTGCGCCGCTTTGGCTTTGGCCGTGGCCAAGTCGATATCACCAGCCAACACCAGAACAGCATTGTTCGGGCCGTACCACGCGCTGAACCAGCGTTTCACGTCTTCAATCGATGCAGCATTCAAATCGGCCATCGAACCGATGGTGCTCCAGCTGTAGGGATGGCCTGCCGGGTAACCCGCTTCGGCCAACACACTCCAGGTGCGGCCATAGGGCTGGTTTTCGCCCTGGCGCTTCTCGTTC
>JAIXVL010000089.1 GCA_027483045.1 Lysobacteraceae bacterium | reverse complement strand
TATCGATCAGGCCGAGATCAAAGGCCAAATCATCGCTGTAACCGGGAAGAACACTCCGCCACGTGGCAGGCACGCGCCGGGGCGCCACGTGGTCGACGTGATCGATGATGCTACTGGTGCAGTTGGCCGTGAGGGTGTTGTAGAACTCGGGCTTCTCGGCCAACGCGTTCGCCCGCTTCAGCACATCGACCAGCATGGCGCGGCGTGCTTGGGGCGTTGCACGTATTGGGTAGAGATAAACATCGTCGTCGCGCTGATTGGCACGAAGCCCAATGAGATCGCGCTCGTCGCCCAGCACGTACATCAACTCGTATTGGCGCAACAGGCCACGCAGGGGCGAGAACGCTTCACCGCGCTCCTTTCTGATTTCGACCGAAACGGCCAAATGCCGCCCATCGCGGAAACCGAAGCTGAGAAAGGTATGCGCTGGCCCGCGCCAGTCGGCGAAAGGTTCCACCACGTACCACACCGAATCGAGATCGCGAAGATCGAACCGACGCGTCTCCCAACGCACGTCGTAGTCGACTATGGAGCGGTAGCGCGCATTGCGCAGGTTGTGAATCACTACGGCATCGCCATCGAAACTCGCCGTCGCGGTGAGTGCTTGATCCGGCATCCATTCGCGACTGTTCGAAGGCATCTGCAAGGCCATGAAGAAGCCGAGGGCAATGCCCGCACAAAGAGTGAGCGTAACCAAGCTGCGGAGCAGCACTGAAAGGCGTGGGCGGCGAAGAACCATGCCTTACGCTAACAGACAGAACACGGACTGAAGACTATGCTCGGGGAACACACCAAGAGGCTCTGACCGTGCGCTCGCCCACTCAATTCTTGCTTGCTGTTGCCAGCTGCGTAGCCCTCTCCGGATGCGTCACCACGCCCGCGCCTTCGGCTGCCCCAGCACCCGCCGCTGCCGCGCCAGTGCCAGCACCGGTGTCGGCGCGCACCAACGCCGTCGTTCGCGGCAACATCATCATTGCCGGCCAACCCACGGCCGATGATTTGGCCGCGTGGCGGAAAGAAGGCGTACGCGGCATCTTCAATGTGCGCACCCCCACTGAGATGGCCGATCGCAATGTGGTGCCCTTCGATGAGGCTGCCGCTGCAGGCGAGCTTGGTTTGACGTACGAAGTGCAGCCGATTGGTGGCGCGGCGCATCCATTCAGCCCCGCCGTCCTTGAAGCCTTCGCTGCGCGCGTGCAGGCGGGCTCGGAGCCCTTGCTCCTGCACTGCGGCACAGGCAATCGCGCGGGCCAGCTGTATGCGGCTTATGCCGTGAAGTACCTGGGCAAAACTCCCGATGAAGCCATGCGCGATCTGGAGCCACTCGGCTTGTGGCCACTGCCGATCGAGCGGATGACCGGCATCGAAATGAAACTGGTGCCGCGCTAGAGCCACACGCATGGGGTTTCCTGCGCATTCAGTTTCGCGGTAACCGCGAAGCCCTTTGCCTCGAATCACTGGCACCTCCCCTGCCGGATGACGCGCCATGAAGAACCCATTCCTCGCCCTTGCCATGAGCACCCTGGCTGCCTGCGCACAAAGCGCCGCGCCAGCGCCATCGGCCCCACCACCCGCTCAAGGTGCCACCGAGTCCATCGTTCTCGGCATGGGCTGCTTTTGGGGCGCCGAGAAACGCATGTCTGCGCTGGCAGGCGTGATCAACGTGGAAAGCGGCTACGCCAATGGCGAGGTCGAGGGCAGCTATGAGGCGGTGCTGCAACAGGAGCGCCAGCGTCGGCTTCGGCGTTCGACCGCCGCCAACCATGCGGAAGTGGTGAAGGTGGTGTTCGACCCGTCCAAGACCAGCTTGGAGCGCGTACTGATCGGCTTCTGGGAGAACCACGATCCAACCCAAGGTGATCGACAAGGGAATGATGTTGGGTCGAACTACCGCAGCGCCATCTATACCAACTCAAGCACGCAGTTGGCCGTTGCGCAGAAAACGCGTGAGCGCTATCAGGCTGCGTTGAGCGCTGCCGGCCGTGGCGCCATCACCACCGATGTGGCCCCGCTGCAGCGCTATTTCTCCGCAGAGGAGTACCACCAGGACTATCTGGTGAAGAACCCTGCGGGCTACTGCGGTTTGGGCGGCACGGGTGTGCGCTATCCCGAGGTTGATGTGGCGCGCGCCTCAGGCGACGCTTCCATGAGCACGCAAGGCCCGACGAACAGCGCAACGAACGCGGCCTACACCGTCCTTCAGGGTTCGGCACTAAACCAGCAGCGCCAGTTGGTGGTGTATGAGGCCGAAGACTGCGGCTACTGCAAGAAACTGCATGCCGACGTGCTCTCGCACTGGCAGTCGCCCGTGGCGGTGGTGAGCACCTTCTCCACGCAAGCACCCACCGGATGGTCTTTGGAAAAAGCCTTGTTCGCCACGCCCACAACGGTTTTGTTCGAAAACGGCAAGGAAACCGCACGCTACACCGGCTACAACGGCAACACCGAAGCGTTTTGGAAGTGGCTAGGTTTCCAGTTGCTGACACCAGAACAGCAGCGCATCGCGTTCGCCAAAGGAACCGAACCGGCCTTCACCGGCTCGCATCTGGATGAGAAGCGCCCGGGCGTTTTCGTTGATCCCATCTCGGGCGTCCCGCTGTTCCGCGCCAACAGCAAGTTCGACAGCGGTAGCGGCTGGCCCAGTTTCTTCGAACCACTGCCCGGTGCCGTGACATTGCACTCAGATGAGTCGCACGGCATGCGCCGCACGGAAGTGCGTAGCGCCAGCTCAGGCATTCATTTGGGCCATGTGTTCAACGATGGCCCACCGCCCACGGGTCAGCGCTTCTGCATCAATGGCGACGTGTTGAGGTTTGTGCCCGATGCAGCCACAGGAGGAGTGTAATCACCCCCGCGGGCAAGCCTGAACGGCAAAAATCGGCTTAAGCCCCCAAGTGTGGGACAATGCGGGTTCGTTTTTCCCCACAAGGCCCACGCCATGAAGAAGTCCCGCGCACGCCGCCGCGTTGCCCGTCTGCGTAACCGCCGCTAAAGCAGCGCGCTTTACCGCAGCACCTCAAGGCCAGTGTTTGCCCGCGATACGTTCGCGGAGCGGCACTGGCCTTTGTTTTGGCTAGACCTTAGGCCCCACGGAAGCGCAGGGTCAGGCCCTTCAGGAAATTGCGCAGCATCTGGTCGCCGCAGGCGCGAAAGTTCTTGTTCTCGCGCTGGCGAAACAGGGCCGAGAGCTCCGGCTTCGACACCGGGAACCCCGCGCTATCGAAGATCTCGTGCATGTCGGCGTCCTTCAATTCGAAGGCCACGCGCAGCTTCTTCAACACCAAGTTGTTGCTGATCCGCGATTCAACCGGGCGCGCCGGTTTGCTCTCATCCTTGCCGCGGTAATAGAACACCAAGCCATCGAGAAAGTGGGCCAGACTGAGGTCGTCGCAAGGCGCAAAACCCGGCTCGCCTTCTTTCTTGAGGAACGCCAAGACCTGCGCCTTGTCGAGAGCAAACGCCGGGTCCGAGAGCTGCGCAATCTCGATGATCTTTAGGTCGCTCAGGTCGAGCATGTAGCGAATGCTGCGCAGCACATCATTGGTGATCATCGTCGGATCCGGGTCTTGTTCAGGGCGCCATTGCCCCTGCCGCGCGGCTCAGGCGCTCCCCGCGCTTGTTTCTGGCGCCACCTTCGCCGACAGTGGCTGCCACTTTCAGGGGAGAGGGCAGCACCGTGCGCAAGACGATTTTGTGGGCCGCAATGGCTCTGGTTTCGAGTGCTGCCTTCGGCCAAACCGGTGAGCAGCGCTATACGGTCATTACCGGCGGCAACGCGGTGGGCCATGTCATTGCGACCCCCGAAGGCGAGACCTTGCGCATCGATTACGACGTCAAAGACAACGGCCGTGGCCCGACCATGGCCGAGACCTTGCGTTTGGACGCCCAAGGCTTGCCGGTGGAATGGGCCATTACCGGCGCAACCACCTTCGGCAGCAAGGTGGACGAGCGGTTTTCGCTGAGTGGAACCGCTGCGCAATGGAAAGACTCTGTGGGTGAAGGCAAGGCCAGCGTGAGCGAGCCCAGCCTGTACATCGGCCAAAGTGCCAGCCCATGGGCGCTGGGCCTGTATGCCCGCGCACTACTGAAAGACACAGATCGCGAAATGCCTGCCCTGCCCGGCGGCACGATTCGCCTGCAAGAAGGTGAGCCATTGCAGGTCGGCAGTGGTGCCAACGAAATCACTGTGCGCCACTACGCACTCAGTGGCCTCGACTTGAATCCCAGCTACCTGCTGCTTGATGCCGAAAAGGCGCTATTTGCTGTGCTGTCTTCGCGCGGCGTCGTGATCCGCAAAGGTTACGAAGCAGAAGAACCGCGCCTGCGCGAAATGGCCGCGAAGATGGGCGAGCAGCGTTTCGAAGCACTGCAAGCGCAAATGGCGCACAAGTACGGTGCGCCGGTACGCATTCGCAATGTGCGGGTGTTCGATCCGAAAACGATGGCGCTCGGCGAACCCGTGAGCGTGGTGATCAGCGGCAGTCGCATCAGCGGTATCCAGCCCTTGGACACGCCCCCCTCTTTGGGCGAAGTACAAATTGATGGCGCCGGCGGCACGCTCGTTCCGGGTCTTTATGAGATGCACGCGCACTCCGGCCAGAGCGGCCTGCTGTTGAACATCGCTGCCGGTGTGACCTCGGCGCGCGACATGGGCAACGACAACGCCGTGCTGCAAGCCATGATGGCCAGCATCGACGCAGGCAAGATCGCTGGCCCGCGCATCACGCCAGCGGGCTTCATTGAAGGCCGCAGTCCATTCAATTCAAACAACGGCTACTTGGTGAGCAGCCAAGCTGAGGCCCTCGAAGCGGTGCGCTGGTATGCCGCTCGCGGTTACCCGCAGATCAAGCTCTACAACAGCATGAACCCGCGCTGGTCGGCGGCCGCTGCGGTCGAAGCCCACCGCTTCGGCCTGCGCGTTTCCGGCCACATTCCGGCCTTCAGCAATGCGGATCAGATGATTGCAGCGGGCTACGACGAGCTCACCCACATCAACCAGATCATGCTGGGTTGGGTGCTGACTCCCGAAGAAGACACGCGCACCTTGCTGCGCCTCACGGCGCTGAAGCGGCTTGACGAACTCGACCTGCAGTCGCCACGCGTGCGCACCACGATGAACAGCATTGTTGAGAAGAAAGTCGCGGTGGAACCCACCATCGCCATCCACGAAAACTTACTGCTGAATCAGGACGGTCAGGTGCCACGCGGCGAAGCGGATACCTTAGCCAACATGCCCATCGGCGTGCAGCGCAACAGCAAGCGCGCGTGGAGCGACATGTCGGCACCAGGCGACCGCGAGGCCTATGCCGGTGCGTTCGAGAAGATCTTGACCACCGTGCGCGAAATGCATGAGCGTGGCGTGTTCTTGATTCCGGGTACCGATCTGGGCGGCGGTCTGCGCTTCCATCGCGAGTTGCAGCTGTTCGTTGAAGCCGGCTTCACGCCGGGAGAAGCCCTTCGCCGCGCCACGTTCGATATGGCGGCGTACCAAGGCGAAGACCAGCAGCTCGGCAGCATTGAGCGCGGCAAGTTGGCCGACTTCTTCTTGGTCCCCGGCGACCCCACCGCCGATCTGCGCGAACTCAAGCGCACCAACATGGTGGTGAAGAACGGCGTGGTGTACTTCCCGAGCGAGATCTACCCGGCGTTCGGCATCACACCCTTTAGCGACGCGCCGAAGGTGACGCTGCCGGCGGCACCGGCAGCAGCCCCTGCTACAGCGAAGGCGACGCCTTAAGTGCAGCCGCATGGTGAGCCACGTGCTCACCCATGAAGCTGGCGACGAAGTAGTAGCTGTGGTCGTAGCCAGCGTGCAGGCGAAGGTCGAGCGGATGCCCGGCCTTCTCGCAAGCGGCGCGCAGTAGCTCGGGGCGCAGGCTGCGATCGATGAACTCGTCGTCGAGGCCCTGATCGACGCGAAGTGGCAGGCGTTCGGTGGCGTGCGCGATCAACTCACACGCGTCGTAAGGCTTCCACGTCTCGCGGTCCGCACCGAGGTAAGCGCTGAAGGCGCCCTGCCCTGAAGCAGACTGCATGGGCGAGCTGATCGGCGCGAGGGCCGACACGCTGCGGTAGCGGCCCGGATGGCGCAGTGCGGTGACCAGCGCGCCGTGCCCGCCCATCGAATGTCCACTGATACTGCGGCGATCGTTCGCCGGGAATAACGCCTCGACAAGCGCAGGCAACTCCTCCGCCACATAGGTCTGCATGCGGAAATGCGGCGCCCAAGGCGCTACCGTGGCATCAACATAGAAGCCGGCGCCCTGCCCCAAGTCGTAGCTCTCGGCATCGGCCACGCCCTCGCCACGCGGGCTGGTATCGGGCGCCACCACGATCAACCCGTGCTCCGCTGCGTAGCGCTGCACGCCGGCCTTGATGATGAAGTTCTGCTCGGTGCAGGTCAGCCCGGAAAGCCAGTACAGCACCGGGCAAGGACCGTGCGCGGCCTGCGGTGGCAAGTAGATGCCAAAGCGCATCGATGTGCCGGTAGCGCTCGAGTCATGCTGATACACGTCCTGCCAGCCGCCGAAGGAGGCGCGGTGTTCGAGTCGCTGCAGGCCGGCGGGCACGGCGAATCCAAAGGGCGTGCTCGCGCTCGTCATGCGTGCGCTCCGTAGTGGATGACGCTGCGGATAGACTTGCCTTCGTGCATCAGGTAGAAG
>JAIXVL010000262.1 GCA_027483045.1 Lysobacteraceae bacterium | reverse complement strand
CTTGGCGCCTTCACCGTCGACGATCGTGGTGTTGTCCTTGCTGATCGTCACCTTCTTGGCGCGGCCCAGCATGTCCAGCGTCACGTTCTCCAGCTTGATGCCCAGATCTTCGCTGATGACCTGACCGCCGGTCAGGATGGCCATGTCTTCCAGCATCGCCTTGCGACGATCACCGAAGCCCGGGGCCTTCACGGCGCAGACCTTGACGATGCCGCGGATGGTGTTGACCACCAGCGTGGCCAGAGCCTCACCTTCCACTTCTTCGGCAACGATCAACAGCGGCTTGCCGGCCTTAGCAACGGCTTCCAGCACCGGCAGCAATTCGCGAACGTTCGAGATCTTCTTGTCGTGCAGCAGGATGAACGGGTCGTCCAACTCGGCCTGCATCGACTGCTGGTTGTTGATGAAGTACGGCGAGAGGTAGCCGCGATCGAACTGCATGCCCTCAACCACGTCGAGCTCGTTCTCGAGACCCGAACCTTCTTCAACAGTGATCACGCCTTCCTTGCCGACCTTGTCCATCGCCTTGGCGATCAGCTCGCCAATGTTGTGGTCGGAGTTGGCCGAGATCGAACCGACCTGGGCGATTTCCTTCGAGGTCGAGCAGGGCTTCGAGATCTTCTTCAGTTCCGAAACGGCTTCAATCACGGCCTTGTCGATGCCGCGCTTCAGGTCCATCGGGTTCATGCCGGCCGCAACGGCCTTCATGCCTTCGCGGATCAGCGCCTGCGCCAACACGGTGGCGGTGGTGGTGCCGTCACCGGCGATGTCGGAGGTCTTCGAAGCGACTTCCTTCACCATCTGGGCGCCCATATTCTCGAACTTGTCGGCGAGTTCGATTTCCTTGGCGACGGACACGCCGTCCTTGGTGATCGTGGGGGCGCCGTAGCTCTTCTCGAGCACCACGTTGCGGCCCTTCGGGCCCAGCGTGGCCTTAACGGCATTGGCGAGGATGTTCACGCCGCGAACCATGCGGACGCGGGCGTCTTCACCGAAACGAATGTCTTTAGCTGCCATGTTCGTGATTCCTAAAATTCAGTGCGGGGGAAAGGGGTTCGCGGCCTGAGGCCTGCGATCAACCCAGGATGGCGAAGATGTCGTCTTCGCGGACGACCAAGTAATCCGTGCCGTCGAGCTTTACTTCGGTGCCGGCGTACTTGCCGAACAGCACCTTGTCGCCCACCTTCACGCCCGGCGCGCGGGTCGTGCCGTTGTCCAGCGCCTTACCGGCGCCCACGGCAACCACTTCGCCCTTGATCGGCTTTTCGGTGGCGGAATCCGGGATGACGATGCCGCCAGCGGACATCTTCTCTTCTTCCATACGCTTGATGACCACGCGGTCGAACAGCGGCTTAATGCTCATGGGAACCTCTTTACTTGAGTGATCAATGGGTTACGGGTGTTCGGGTGAAGGCTGCTAGCACTCCACCCGAGCGAGTGCCAATTCTAGCGCGTACCGATGACGGCAAGGTCATCGGGTCGCGACGCTTAAGTTGGGGGCGGCAGCGTCGGCTTCAAGGGCTGGCGGCTTCGGCCTCACCACCCTAGCGCGGGTGCCATTGCCTCGAATGCGGATGCGCGGCAGTCTGGCCGCCCGTTCCGCCCGGCGCCGCCATGTCTGCTTTGCTTGTTCTGTGCACCGTGCCGGCCGCGAATGCGGACCGGATTTCGCGCCTGCTGGTGGAAGAGCGCTTGGCCGCCTGCGTGCAAGCCATGCCGGGCCTGACCTCGACCTACCGCTGGGAGGGCGAAGTCACCCAGGCCCGCGAGACCCTGCTGCTGATCAAGACCACGACCGAGCGCTACGCCGCTTTGGAACGCACGCTGTCGGCCCACCACCCTTACGACACGCCGGAAATTCTGGCCTTCGATGCGGCGGCAGGCCTTCCCGCTTACTTGCGCTGGCTGCGAGAAGAAACCGCCAGCGGCGAGCCCGGCGACGCCGACTGAGTGAACGCGCCCGGCACAGAGGCCCCTGAAGGCAGCTCACGCTTAAGCCGCAGCTTGGGAGCCTTCGGGCTATGGCTTTTGGTGCTCAACGGCATGATCGGCGCGGGCATCTTCGGCATTCCGGCCGAAGCCGCACGCTTGGCGGGCTCATGGAGCCCCGCCCTGTTCCTGCTCACAGCGGCTCTCGTGGCACCGGTGCTGTTGTGCTTCTCACAACTGGCCAGCGCGACCCGCGAAAGCGGTGGACCGGCGCGTTACGTGCATATCGCGTTCGGCACGCAGGCGGGATTCCAGACCGGCTGGGCGCTCTACATCGCCCGACTCACTGCGTTCGCGGCGAACGCCAATCTGCTGCTGGCTGCCCTCGCCTATTTCTGGCCCGGCGCGGCGGAAGGCCCGGCCCGTACGTTGGCACTCACGGCGATCGTGGGCCTTATCGCCGTGCTCAACATCGTCGGTGTGCAGTGGGCGATGCGCTCACTCGCGGCGCTGACGTTCGCGAAGCTGCTGCCCTTGCTGGTGCTGGTCGGCTGGGGGGTGATGAGCCTGCCCGATGCCGCCCTTCCTGCGGCTCCAACCATCGCCAGCGATGTGTCGGTGGGTGCCGCCCTGCTGCTGTTGGTTTACGCCTTTGTCGGTTTTGAGTCGGGCCTGATTCCGGGCGGCGAAGCGAAGCGCCCCACGCGCGATATGCCGCGCGCGCTGCTCGGCTCGCTGTTGGTCTGCGGAATGCTTTATGCAGCACTGCAGTGGCTGAGCCTGCGCTTCCTGCCCGATCTGGCCACGCAGTCGCGACCGCTTGTGGCGCTGGGCGACGCCTTGTTCGGGTCATGGGGCACCAGCCTGATGCTGGCCACCCTCGTGGCATCGGTGGGTGGCAATTTGATGAGCTCCATGTTCGCCGTACCGCGCATCACCCACGCCTTCGCCGAGCAGGGTCTGCTGCCGCGCCCGTTGGCTGCGGTATCGGCTCGCTTCCGCACCCCGTGGGTGTCGGTGCTGATGTACAGCGCGCTGGGCTTAGCACTGGCCGCCAGCGGCAGCTTCGTTGTGCTGGCGGCCATTAGCGTCGTGGTGCGGCTGCTGATGTATCTCGCCTGCATTGCCGCCATGCCCGCCGTCGATCGTCAGGGCCCGGCCGATCGCTGGAAAATGCGCGGCGGTCCGATCATCCCAATGCTGGCGGTGCTGATCTGCCTTGCGCTGCTGAGCCAAGTCAGCCTGCCCGCCGTGATCGGCACCGCGCTGCTGCTTCTGGCAGGCACAGTGCTGTTCGGCATCGCGCGTGTAACAAACCGAACTTAAGCTGCGCCCACGGCCACCCCCCGGTGGCTCACAGGGGAAAATCCATGCGTTCCAAACTGTTCCGCGCCGTCACGGCGCTGGGCCTTGCCGCGTGCGTGAGCGCGGTTCAGGCCGAGG
>JAIXVL010000210.1 GCA_027483045.1 Lysobacteraceae bacterium | reverse complement strand
GGCGGCATAGGGCCGAGTGGACAGCCCTACGGCACCGCGGGCTCGGCGACGCTGGCCGTATTCGCTCCGGGCTTTTCGGCTGAAGCGCTCGCCATCGAGAACCGCTTCGATTACCCCGGCGCGCTCGCACGACTGGGCGGCGACCCGGTTGGCGCAAACGGTCTGCAGGCGGTCGCGCTGCGGCTCGACGCTTCCGCGAGCGGAGCACGCCTGCGCGAAGTCGCGCTGTGGGGCCACCAAGACACGCTTCTGGTCGACGCCATCGATGCGCACTTTGAACACAGCGTGATCGCGGGCAGCGTCGATACCGTGTTCGGCGCAGGCGAAGTGTGGTTCGACGGATGCCACGTGCTCAGCCGCGCGCGCCCAACGCGCGACGCATTGCACGGCATCGTCTGCGCCCCGAGCACACCCGTCACCCGCGACATCGGTTTCGTGTTCCGAGACTGCCGCTTCAAGCGCGAGGTGGGCGTACCAGATGGCTCGGTAGCCCTCGCACGCCCATGGCGACCGACGCGGCGATTCCCCGACGGCGAGTACGGCGACCCTTCGGCCATTGGTGCTGCCTGCTTCATGGACTGCTGGATGGATGCCCATGTGGCTACTTCGCCGTGGGCACCCATGGGCTACCGGCAACGCGATGGCGCGCGCGTGATGCTGGAGCCGACGCAGGCACGCTTCGCACTCCGTGGCGCGCACGGTCCCGGCGGCGCGCGCTTGAGTGACGGGCTCAGCGCGGAGGCGGGCGGCGCGGCAGAGGCCGCTTCGGCTCCATCGTTGCCATGTCCCAATCCGCTTCGATGAAGGGCGCACGCACCTCGGCAACCACCGGGTACCCGCCAACCTGACTCTCGTTGTCGATGATGGCGCCGCGCCCTTCCACCACGTTCGCAAGAATTCGACGGTCCACATCGTCGCGGTCCCACGGACGTGCGCCGGCATTGGCAAGCACCGCGTCCTGCACGTCGGCGGCCGCGATCAAACGCACACCCGGCGGCAAAGCAGGCGGCTCGCGCAGCATCGTCGCTTGTGCACGGCTGGTGGTGTAGCGACCCGTCAGTGGCAGTGCCTGACCGATGCGGTCGACGGCGATGATGTCATCGATGAAAACACGCGCGTCACCTGAGCCACCGAACATGAAGAATGCGAGCGGCTCGGTAGAAGGCCCGGCGCGGAGCACATTGCCGCGCAATGACAACTCGCCCACCTGCTTCTGATTGAGGTGCTCGGCCCACTCCTCGTCGATGAGGTTGTAGTGGACGGCACGCTGGCCTGGGTCGTAGATCAGGTTGTTGAGAAACTGCGCCCGCACACCGCCCTTGAACAAGGCACTGCGCTCGTAGTTGTGCGCGTAAAGATTCCCCGTGATCAGGATGTCGCTGCTGTTGTCGTGAATCAACGAACCCTTGCTGTGCTCGCCCTTCGCATGATTCGCATGGCGGAGACCCTCGGCCAGCAAGTTGTTGCTGAAGGTGATGCGATGCGACACATTGCGTCGCCAGTCGTCCGGCGTCGCGCCGACGAAACGCGTGCCCGACGCCGAGAGATTCTCGTCACTGGCCCACGTCAGCGAGCAATGATCGACGATCACGTTGTACGCGCCGCTCACGGTGGTGATCGCATCGATGTCCTGCCCTGCGCGCAGACCAAGGCCGCCAGTTCCCGGACGGATACGCAGGTGACGGACCACCACATCGTGTGTGGCGATGGTGAGACCACCGCGAATGATCGTGATCCCCGGCGACGGCGCGGTTTGGCCCGCTACGGTGAGGAATGGCTCGGTGACGCGCAATTCCTGCAGCTTCAGATCGATGACGCCAGCGACCTCAAACACCACAGTGCGCGGCCCGGGCGTGTGCAAGGCCTCGGCCAGCGATCCAGGGCCATCGGCCGCAAGCGTGGTGACCCGCAGCAAGGCCCCGCCACGGCCACCCGGCGTCTCAGCCGCCCAGCCCTGCGCACCCTGGAAAGCCGGCGCTGCTAGCGCACCCGTGCTGCAGCACAGCATGAAGAAACAGGCAAGCAACGAAAACGCTGAAAAAAGGCCGACAAAACGCGCTCGAAGGTGATTCATGGGCAACTCTCCCGGCCGGACGGGGCCGCGCTGGATTGTAAATGACACCGGTTTACCCTATACAGCATGAACGCTCCCGGCCAGTGCCGCGGGCGGACGCCGAGCCGGGAGAGAACGGAGTGAAGCACAGCTGCGAAACGCCTGAGGATCTGGCGACAAGCGAGGCCGTTGCGGGTCGCTTTGTGGCCGCTCGTCGCGCTGCACGATCCCTGCCTGACTACCCGGGCCCGCTGCCCGCCAGCCTCGATATCGCTTACGCACGTCAGGACGCAGCCATTGCGCTTTGGGGCGAACCGATTGCCGGATGGAAGGTGGGTCGCATCCCCGATGCGTGGGTTGAGCGTCTCGGCGAAGACCGCTTGATGGGCCCAGTGTTCTCGAGCCGCTTGCAGCTGCTTGAAGCAGGCGACGAACTGACTTTCCCGGTGATTCCGGGTGGCTTTGCTGCGGTGGAAGCGGAGTACATCTTCCGGCTTGCACACGATGCACCCGCCGACCGCACCGATCACGACACCACGTCGGCCGCGGCTTTGGTCGCCAGCCTGCACATCGGTGTAGAGCTTGCGGGAAGCCCGCTGGCCACGATCAATGAACTCGGGCCCGCGGTGGTGGTGTCCGACTTCGGAAACAATGCCGGCGTGTTTCTGGGCCGAGCCATTCCCGACTGGCGCGAACGCGAGTGGGCGCGCCTCTCCTGCCGCACATGGATCGATGGCCGCGAGGTTGGGCGCGGCGGCGCACTCACCCTACCCGGCGGCCCGCTGGCGGCCTTGGCGTTTGCACTCAATCGCGGTGCGCGGCGCGGACGACCGCTTCGCGCCGGCATGATCGTTTCGACGGGCGCGGCCACGGGCATCCACGACATTCGGCCGGGGCAGCGCGCCATCGTTGGATTCGACGGCCTTGGCGACCTGACCGGTCGCGCCTTTGCTTCGCTTCCCCTGGAAGGTTTTGCATGAGCACGGATCAATCCCATCAAACGGGCCGTCGTCGCGCGCTTGCGGCAATGGCTGCAGGGCTAAGTGCTGCCGCACTCCCGGCTCTGGGCGCGTCCCCCGCGCAGCGCCTGACTGCCACGGACGTGCATGTGCGTGACTACCCGACCGTGCAAGCCGTGCGCTGGTTCGGCGAGCAATTGAGCGCGGAAACGAACGGCCGCCTTGATCTCAAGCTGTACCACTCCGGGCAACTGGGTCGAGAGTCGGACCAAGTCGATATGGCCCGTTTCGGCGCGATTGATCTCACGCGCGTCTACACCGGCGGCCTGCACAACGCGTTTCCGCTCACGGCGGCGCTCGGCATGCCGTATCTCATCCGCTCGAAGGCGCATATGCGTCGCGTCATCGACGGCAAAGTCGGCGCAGCGGTGCTTGCCGGGTTTGAATCGCGCGGTTTGGTGGGCTTGGCCATCTACGACTGCGGCGCACGAAGCATCTACAACATTCGCGGCCCGGTGGTTGTGCCCGCCGATTTGCATGGCCTGAAGTTGCGCGTGCCGCCCTCTGATCTGTTTCTTGCGCTGATGCGTGACCTCGGCGCCAACCCCACGCCGCTGCCCTTCGGCGAAGTGTTTTCGTCGATGCAGACGCACCTGATCGATGGCGCCGAAAACAACATCAAGAGCTTCCACAGCAGCCGCCAGTTCGAAGTGGCGCGCTATTGGTCCGATACCGGCCACTCGTATGCGCCCGATGTTCTCGTGATGTCGAAGCGTCGATTCGATGCACTCCATGCCGACGATCAGGAGCGCGTTCGTCGTCTCGCAGCCGCATCGGTGGCGGTGATGCGCGAGCAGTGGGATCTCACCGAAGGCGCCGCTCGCGCTGCAGTGCTCGATGCGGGCGTGGCCTTCAACGAAGTCGATCGCGAAGCATTCGAAGCGGTCGCAGCGCCACTGCGTGCGAGCTTCGCCGCTCGCGCCGACCTGCATTCCCTGATGGCTCAGATTGCTGCAGAGGCCGAAGCATGAGCGACACGACACCACAGACAAGCATGCTTGGCCGAATCGCCACTGCAGCCACCGCTATCGCGGCGACCGGACTGAGTGGCATGGTTCTGGTGCAAGGCTGGCAGGTAATCGCACGGTATGCGTTGAATGCATCACCCAGCTGGACCGAACCGGTCACTTTGTTGCTGCTCAGCACGACATTGAGCTTCGGCGCGGCGGTAGGCGTGCACACGCGCAGTCATTTTTCCTTTCCGCTCTTCGTGCAATTGCTGCCCAAGGTATGGCAATACGCGTTCGCGCGTTTTTCGTCACTCATCATCTTGGGCATCGGCGTGCTCCTGGCCTTGGGCGGTGGAACGCTTGTGCTCGACGGCATCGACATCAAGATGGCGGGCGCGCCACTGCCGCAAGGCGCCCTGTTCATGCCGCTGTGCGCAGGCGGCGCACTGATGGCCCTTTTCGCGCTGCCGCAGCTGTGGCGGCCCACTCTGGAGGCCAACTGATATGGACAGCGCACTTCTGTTTGGTCTTTTTTTCTTGCTGCTTCTGCTCGGCGTGCCGGTTGCGTATGCGTTGGCCGCTGCCGCACTCGGCACCCTGATTTGGCTTGATCTTCCTGCCTTGGTCGCCGTTCAACAAATCGCCTCAGGTGCGGGAACCGTGTCGCTGATCGCCATACCGTTGTTCATCTTCACTGGCGAGTTGATGCTGCGCGGCGGCATCTCGGAGCGGCTCATCAACCTGGCCTCGTCTTTGGTCGGCCATCTGCGTGGCGGCCTCGGCCAAGTGAACGTGCTCTCGAATCTGTTCTTTGGCGGCGTGTCCGGTTCAGCGATTGCCGACGTGTCCGCTGTGGGCGGCGCGATGATTCCGCAAATGGTGAAGCGCGGATTTGATCGCGATTTCGCCGTGAACATCAGTGTGAGCGCTGCTCTGGTCGCGCTGCTGGTGCCGCCATCGCACAACTTGATCTTGTACTCGACTGCGGCAGGCGGCGGCATTTCGATCATCGATCTGTTTGCAGCCGGCATTGTTCCGGCATTGCTGATGACCAGCTCGCTGATGCTTGCGGGTTACTTGATCGCACGGAAGCGCGGATATGCCGTGGAAGCCTTCCCCGGCTTCCGCGAGGTCATGGTGCGATTGGTCGCAGCAGCGCCCGGGCTTGCCTTGGTCCTGCTGATTTTCTTCGGCATTCGCTCGGGCGTGTTCACCGCGGTGGAAAGCGCCGCCGTTGCCGTGCTCTACGCTTTGCTCGTGACCGTTCTGGTCTACCGCTCGCTGCGAGGTGCCGCTCTTTTCGGCGCGGTGATGCACGCGGCACGCACCACCGGAAACATTCTGTTCGTCATCGCGGCGGCCGGACTTTTTGGCTGGCTTCTGGCCTACCTCGAAGTTCCCGCCGGAGTCGTCGAATGGCTGAGCGGTGTGGCCACAGAGGCATGGGTGGTGTTGCTGCTTGTGGTGGTTGCCCTGCTGCTGCTCGGCACCTTCATGGACCTTGCACCGCTCATCCTCATCTGCACCCCAATTTTCCTGCCGGTGGCGCGCGCCTTCGGCATCGATCCCGTGCATTTCGGCATTGTGCTGATTCTGGCGGGTGGCATCGGATTGATCACCCCACCGGTAGGCTCCGTGCTGTTTGTCGGTGCGGCAATCGGGCAAATCGAGGTCGCAAAAACCCTGCGCACCATTTGGCCTTTCTACCTCACCGCGGCCTCTGTGCTTCTGGTCGTGGCGCTGATTCCCGCGCTCTCGCTCTGGCTTCCCGCCGCGTTGAAGTGAACGCAAGGCTCGTCACCCCGGCCCGCGACCGCTAGCATCGGGTCATGACACAGCGCAGCGTTCCATGAGCCTCGAGAAAAAAGCGCCCCGCAAGGCCAAGAAAGTCCCGTCGCGCGCGACGGCAAAGGCGAATGCGCCGGAGGCCACGGCACGCCCGGTCGGTCGAGCCACCATCACCGACATCGCGCGGCTTGCGGGCGTCTCGAAAAAGACCGTCTCGCGCGTCATCAACGGGTCGGAGCTTGTGCGCGGCCCAACGCGCGACAAAGTGCAGAGCCTGATGGATGAGTTGGGCTACACGCCCGACCCGCAGGCGCGCGGCTTGGCGTTCCGGCACGCGTTTCTCATCGGCCTCGTTTTCGACAATCCAACGGCGCAGTACATCGTCAATATTCAGTACGGCGCGCTCGATGCCTTGCGCGGCTCCGGATTCGAGCTGGTGGTGCACCCCTGCGACAGCAAGAATCCGGATTACATCGCCGATATCCGCAATTTCGTGCAGCGGCAAAAGCTTTACGGCGTGGTGTTGATTCCGCGCGTGTCGGAGGACCAAGCGCTGGCCGAAGCCCTGCAAGAACTGGGCGTTCGCTACACGCGTATTGCCTCAGTGCCGCTCGATGAGCCCGGCCGCATGGTGCTGACCCATGACCGGCGCGCAGGTGCGGAAGTGGCCGACTATCTCGAGTCTCTCGGGCATCGTCGCTTCGGGCTCATTACGGGGCCGAAGCGCTACCGTTCTTCGCTGGAGCGTGGCGGCGGCTTTGTCGAGGGGCTCAAGCGTCGCGGTGTGGATCTTCCGGCCAGTCACATTTACGAGGGTGGCTACACCTTTGAATCGGGCGTGGCCGGCGCCGAAGCACTGCTCCAACTCAGCCCGCGCCCCACGGCAATCTTCGCCTGCAACGATGAAATGGCCGCAGGCGTGTACAAGGCCGCGCAACGCATGGGCTTGAGCATTCCCGGCGATTTGTCGGTAGTGGGCTATGACGACAGCCCCCTGGCCCGCCAGCTTTGGCCGGCCTTGAGCACCATCCACCTCCCCGTGCGCGATTTGGGCCGTCAGGCGGCACAGTTGCTGCTCTCGAAGGAATGGCCGCCGGTTCTCGACCCCGGCGCAGCGGTCACCGTCCATCCACACCTCGCCGTCCGCGATTCGGCCCAGCCACCGCGCAACTAACGCAAGCCGATGCCAAGGAACCCTCTGCGGGGTTACGATGACACCGGTAGTCATTTCAGCAGAGGGAGTCGCCATGTTCACCCGCACCGTCCACGCCACCCACCCCGACATGATGGCGGGAGCCAGCAACGACCAGCTCCGCGATCGTTACCTGCTGCCTGATCTCTTCACGGCAGGCGAAGTGCGGCTCACCTACCTGCATTACGAGCGCTTCGTCATCGGCGGTGCCGCGCCAGTGAAGGGGCCAGTGGCACTGCCGACTCACACCGAACCCGCGTCGGCCGCGGGCAAGCCCTTCCTCGAACGCCGCGAACTCGGCGTGGTGAACGTGGGCGGCGGCGCCGGCCGCGTGGTGGTGGATGGGCAAGCGTTCGAACTCGCGCCGAAGGACGGCCTCTACGTGCCGATGGGCAGCACCGATGTCGTGTTCGAGTCGCTGGATGCTGCGAACCCGGCACGCTTCTATCTCGCGTCGACGCCGGCCCACGCACGCCACGCCGCGAAGCACATCCCGATTGCCGCCGCCGTGCCGCTGGAGCGCGGCGCGCCAGAAACCTCGAACGAGCGCACGATCTACCAGTACATCGTCCCGGCCACCTGCGCGTCCTGCCAACTTCTGCTCGGCCTCACCATCCTTAAATCAGGCAGCGTCTGGAACACCATGCCGCCGCACCTGCACGACCGCCGCTCCGAGGTGTACTTCTACTTCGACCTTGCCGACCAGCGCGTGATGCACTTCATGGGCGAACCGGCCGACATGCGCCACATCGTCGTGGGCAACGAGCAAGCGGTGGTCTCGCCGCCGTGGTCGATTCACATGGGGTCCGGCACCAAGAGCTACAGCTTCATCTGGGCCATGGGCGGTGAAAACCTCGACTACACCGACATGTGCCAGCTCGACATCTGTCAGCTGAAGTAATCAGACCGGAGCCCTGCCATGGCCAACCCTTTCAGCCTTGAGGGCCGCGTCGCCCTCGTCACCGGCGCCAACAAAGGCCTTGGCCAGGGCATCGCTCTGGCGCTTGCCGCCGCCGGCGCCGACATCGCGGCGGTGAGCAGCTCGAACGCCGATGACACCGGCGCGAAGGTGCGAGCACTCGGACGCCGCTTCCACTTCATCGCCGCTGATCTGACGAGTACGTCGCCGATCCCGGGGATTATCGAGGGCACGCTCGCCGCCCTCGGCCGGCTCGACATACTTGTGAACAACGCCGGGATGATCCGTC
>JAIXVL010000215.1 GCA_027483045.1 Lysobacteraceae bacterium | reverse complement strand
CAACTCACGCTCTTTGTTCTGCTGTTCAATCGCGGCTTTCTCGCGCTCGAACTCGATCTGGATTTGCTCGATCTGCGCTTGCAGTTGCGTCTTTTGCTGGTCGGCCTGCGCGGTCGCGGCGATCTTCTCGCGCTCTACGCCCGCCTGCGCTTCCGCCGCTGCGTTGGGGTTCGACGGCGGCGCGTTGCGGACTTGTTCTGCAAGCCGGTCAAGCGCATCCTCCGCAGCCTTGCCCAGCCGGAAATTACGCGCAAAACCCGCATAGATTTCGATGGCCGTTTCGCCGGGCACTACGCCTTCCTGCACCATCGGGCCGATAGCCGACAGATATTGACCCGTGCCTTGCAGGAACATGGCCATTTCCTGCTGCCATTTGGACTGGTCCGCAAGGATGGTAGAGTCGGTCTCAATGTCCACGCGGTACGAACGCATCTTGTCCGAGCGCAGCAATTCGAACACCTCTTCGACCGCTGGCCGTTCCATGGCTTCCGCCAGTTCCGGCTCTTGCGCCGCCACCTGTTGCGCTTGCTCCGGGTTCGCCTGCGCCATTTGCATCAGCGAGGCTTTCATTTGGGCAGGCAGCAATTTAAGGCTCGTCATTTCCATCACGGTTTCCGGCTGGAACCGCTTGGCGATAAGTTCGGACTTGATGCGGTAGTCGTCTCGCACGAAGCGGGCGACTTCGGCTTGGATAGACCTAAATCGGGCACCGGCTGACTGCGCTTTGATCTGTTGCGCGCCAAAGGTCTCACGGGGGTCCGTTGCACCTCGCACGATGTCGGGAATGCCTGCGACTTCGTAAATGGTCTGTTTGATCGCTTCACGTTGCTGATAAAGCTGTTGCAGGGCTGCGGCGGTTGTTTCCAGCGGGAACCACGTAATGAGGCGATCCGCGCCGCCACCGCCCGTGGACATCATGCCCTCGGTGTTTTGCAGCGGGATCAACTCGCCATCATCGGCTTCCGCCAGGCGCTTTACGTCGTCGTTGTTGCCGATGTAGGCACCGCGCGGCCTCAACTGCTTCACGAGCCGCTGAATGCGCCTGGTGACGTCGTTCAGTTCCTCGATCAGATCGCGGTAAATCGCATACGGGCAGATCGGCACGAGGCCATCGACCGGCACCGTGAAATGCGCCGGGCGTGGGAACGGCCAGAAGTCCTTTAGTTGCAGCGGGTCCGGCTCGACTTTGAGCGGATATTCCATGCAATCGGGGCAGACGAAGATGACTTCCTTCGTGCGCTTGTCCCAGATCTCAAACACCCGCGCGCGACGGAACCGTTCAGGCGTGTTGTCGTCCGCCTTCGCAATGGTGTCCGCCTTGCCGACAGCCGAGTAGGTGAACGGCACCTTCGACAGCATGTCTGGTGCAAGTTTTTCGAGTTCTTCTTTCGGCAGATAGTGCTCGAAGGCGCACCACGGCACCTCGTTCCACGTCATGCCGGGGCCGCGAATGAACCGTGTATATGGCACGTACTCGGTTTCGATCTTCTCGTCGGTGATACGCTCGACGCCAAGCTGTTCGTCCATGCCGAACGTCGGAACGTACTTGTTCCGCACCAGCCCGCGACCGGCAATCACCATGTCATAGACGGCGCATGTGACGACGTTCTCGTAATGCCCATCGTCCACAATGTAGGTCAGTGAGCGTTCCAGCAGCTCCGAGACAGTCTTGGCCTGCGGGTCGTCATCACCAAACCGCCGCCGCACGTCAGGCACCGGAACCGAGTTGAACACGGCGGGCACGAGCGTTTCGACGTTGGCGTGAAAGATGTTGAAGTGCCGCGCCGCTACCTTGTCCGTGGGTGCTGACGACCCTTGCGAGCCTCGGAACGCTTGCACGGCGGCTTCCGCGCTGTGCATCCAGCCCTTTTCATCACGCCGCGCCGCTTCGATGGCTTCCACCCACGCGCCGACGAACTCCTTTTTAGACTTCGGTTCGGTTTCGTTGGGGTTGCCGTAATCAGCCATTACAAGCCAAACCCTGTTTCGATTTGCAGGCTGGTCGTGCCCGTCGCGGTGATGAACGCCACCCACGCCGCGCGGGCGGGGTCTTCAGGAGAAGCCACGCCAGGACGCGACAGCGTGTAGGCGGCATTCGGTAGGATGCACATAGAAGCGGTTGTCGCCACGAGCGAAGCCGACGTGCTGCCGAACTCCACGAACGCAGGCGCGGAGCCGTAGTTGGTGACGACCATCGTTCCGCCAAATTGCGTCGCAGGCAGCGCCACCACAGCCGACGTGCTCGACGCAGCCAGATTGACACCCGATAGCGGTTCAAACGGGCGAAGCGGGTTCGCACGGTCCTGTCGTAAACTCATGCTGTTCTCACAGTTCAATCGTGCTTTTCAGCGCCGCAAGCCGCGTGCCGGTCGGATCGCTCAGAGTCGGGCACATCCACCCGCCCTCGTCGTGTTCATTCCAGGCGTAAATCAATGCGGTCCTCGTCGGGCAGGCCGTCGGGTTGGCATCGATCCAATCCACGCACGCTTGCAAATGCGTCACCAATTCAGCGTTCGTGGCCGGGGCGTGATAGTTCCGGTTCCTAAAGTATGGCTTGGCATCGGATGCCCACGACACGGGATAATTGACGCGCGGGCGCGTATCCCAGCCCATCATGCAGGTTGGAATGATCTCTCCGAAATTGCCGACTTGTTCGTCCCACGTGTCGCGCGTGCCGATATCGAGCGCGGCGTAGGTCTTGTCGTAGCCCGCCCCTGGAATGCGCGAGATATACGAACAGGCCGCGTCAGCGCCCGTTGCCGTGAAGTCTGCGATGTCCACTGACGAGATGCCGTAAAACGTAATGTATGGATTGCCGAGACCAGCCGCCTGCGCTCTTGTGCGCAGGGTGTCCAGCGCCGTCCGGTAATTCGCGATGTCGTTCTGCCACCAACCGACGATTTCGCCCGCATCCCAGTAAATCTGATACAATGGGCGGTTCGTCAGGACTTTCTTGTAATTCGACTGCTGCATGTGGGTCACGATGATGTCCACCATCTGCGACCAACGACCGAGCGTCGTGGACCCGTTGGCTAGGCCAGCCGGGTACATCATCCAGCACCATTTCATGTCATTTTTATTCGGGTTGGCCTGAAAGAGCTTCCAGCCTTCTGCAATCGTATGATTAAAGTTCGAACTCGTGGCGTCCGCGCCGCCGTAATACAGGAATGACCAGAAATCGAGACCGTTATTCTTCGCGAATGCGATCTCTTGCGTCATGGTCGCTGTCGAGTGCGCAAACCGAATGTAGTTCGGCGCAAGCTGCTCCGCGAAGAACGGCGCGCGACCTTGATACAGCGGATCGGACAACGACCGCCGCGTGGACAACGGCTCATTCGTGTCGCTGTACCAAGCATCCCAGCGGATTGCGCCGAACGAGACGTTGTTGCCAGCCATTAGTGCAGATCCACCCAAGCGCCGTTAGCGCGCACCCGCAGCTTGTGGCTCGTCGTGTTGTAATAGACATCGCCGTTGGTCGGGCTGGACGGGTCCGCAGATGCGGACGGAAAGCGCAGACCCGTGGTGCCGCCCATCACGACACGCCCGGTGCCCTTTGGTGTCACCTTCACATCGATATTCGTGCCGCTGCCAACTGACGAAAGTTCCGGGGCCGATCCTGACGCCGCGCCGGTCGCCTTAAGCCAATTCGATGTTGGCGAACCTGCGTCCGCAATCTCGAATTGCTGCCCGCCGCCGTTGCCGAAATGATGGCTTTCGGTGCCTTTGGCCGCATACGAGATCGGTATGTCCGTGTCGGTGCCCTGCGCCGAGATCGACACCGCGTCGTTAGCGAGCGCGCCTTGAAAGCGCAAAAAGTTGACAGCGGCCAAGCCCAGCCCGGCCTCGAACTGCTTCGCGCCGTCCGGTGCGAGATTGATCTTGGCAGCGACGTTGATCGTCCACGTCGCGCCCGACGCGCTAACCGTAATGTCGCCCTTGTCACCGTCCGTGACACCCGTTGTGCCGGGCGGCGTGGTCCACGTGCCATCGGCGCGCAGGAAGTTCGCCGTTCCGCCGCCAGACGCGGGCGCAAGGCCAGCATCCCCTGACGACACCAACGGCAGCGTGACATCAGTACCGCTGGACGATGCGAGCAGCCGGGTTGACGCCGTGTACGATAGATCCGTTGAACCGCTGCCCGCCGCGCTGATCGTCGTTCCGCTCATCGTCAGACCGGAGCCGAGCGTGATTGCCGCCATATTGCCATTGGGCGCGCGGCCAAGGAGTTGCGACGCTCCCAACGCAATCCGGCGCAGGTCTTGATTGCGGATCATGCGTTACACCGCCGCGCCGATGCGGGCGAGGTGCGACGTGACGATGTCGTTCATGGCCGCCACCTCAGCCGCGGTCAGATGAGAGCCCCAATGGGCACATGCGATCTGCTTCGTCGAATAGGACGGCGCGGCAAGGTTGCCGGCGCCGATCCACATTTCGAAGCTGGTCTGTGCTTGGGCCACCGCAGCCACGTTCTGAGCGTTGCCGCCGTTCCGATAGTGGTCAAAACTCGCGCTTAGGCTTCGCGACGAACAGTAATGACCGCTGCCGTTCGTGTTGGCCGTAGATCCGTTCGTACTCGCGCGCATGAGGCGCACGCGGATAAAATCCGTTGCGGAGCGAGTGTTGATGAAGTTCTGGTCGTTGCCGATCTCGACGGTTTCAGCAGCGGTCGCGGTGCGGCAGTACAGGCCCAGGTGGCAGCTCAACTGCACGAAGTTCGGCGTGGGTGCCGTCGTCGGGTTGAAGCCGCTGGCAAGGTAGCCGTTCGATCCGTTCCCCGCATACCCACGATCGGCGGTGAACGTCGTGGTGCCAGTTGGCGTGAGCGTGAAGCTGGTGCTCTTCCAATTCAAGAGCGCATGGTCCGACGCCGCACCTGCGAGCAGGTAGAAGCAATCCAGCTTCGACCAGAT
>JAIXVL010000066.1 GCA_027483045.1 Lysobacteraceae bacterium | reverse complement strand
GGCCTTGAGTTGGGGGCCGATCCGCTTGCGTTCGCGCGGCGGGAAACCGCTGATCAAGATGGAACCGGGCAACTCGCGCGCGGCGTTGATGCGCACGCGACGATCGTTGAGCACGGCGCCCTTACCCTTCGATGCGCAGAACAGCTCATTGCGCAGCGGATCGAAAATCACGCCATCGGTCGGTTCGCCGTTTTCCACCAAGGCAATCGACACGCAGAAATGCGGGATGCCACGCAGGTAGTTCGAGGTGCCGTCGAGCGGATCGATCACGAAGGTGTAGCGACTCTTGCCCGATGCGCCGCTTTCTTCGCCCAAAATGGCGTAGGCGGGGAAGGCGCGCTTGAGCTCGCGTATGATTTCGCGCTCTGCTTGGCTATCCACCTCGCTGGCGTAATCCTGACGAGCCTTCTCGACCACATTGAGGCTGTCGATGCGCGACATGTTGCGGAGCAGGACATTACCCGCTGCTCGCGCGGCCTTGACCATGACATTGACGACAGGGTTCTGCATGCGCTGCCCGCCTCTCTTACGCCGAATTGATGAAGAACAATGGACCGGTCGTTGCCGGGCCGGCGCGCAGGATACCAGCTTGAGGCGGACTAACCTTGCGCGCGCTTGAACGAATCAGAATGGTGCTGGTCGGAACCCAGCACCCTCGCAACATTGGTTCGGCGGCCCGAGCCCTCAAAACCATGGGCTTCGGCCGCTTGCATCTGGTCGCCCCAGAGCGCTTTCCGCATCCGGAAGCGTTTGCTTTGGCCGCGGGGGCCGATGATTTGCTGGAAGGTGCGGTGATCAGCACCACCCTGGCCGAGGCAGTCGCCGGCTGCACGCTGGTCTTTGGCAGCACGGCCACGCAGCGCGCGGTGCCCATGCCGGAGCTCAACCCACGGCAAGCAGCCCAGCAGCTCATCACAGCCTCAGGGCAGGGCGAGGTGGCCTTGGTGTTCGGTCCGGAGCGTACGGGCTTGGAGAACGCGGAGCTGCAGCTTTGCCATGCCTCGGTGTGCATCCCCACCGACCCCGACTTCAGCTCGCTCAACCTCTCGCAGGCGGTTCAGGTCTTGGCCTATGAGCTGCGTTTGGCCGCGGTGGACAAGGCCGGTGAAGTCGTGGAGCGCTCCCCGCTCGATGAGCGTCCCTTGGCCACTCACGATGAGATGGAGCGGTTTTTCTCTCACTTGGATGTGGCTTTGCGTGACATCGACTTCCACAAGGGTCGCAGCGGCGTGACAGTGATGCGGCGCCTGCGTCGCCTGTTCCTGCGTGCCGCGATGGACGAGCGCGAGGTCCGGGTGCTGCATGGCATCTTGGCCGACGCTCAGCGCATGGCACGTCTCGCGGGTGAGCGCGACCCGCATTAATCGTCAAATCCTGTCATTATCAGGGGCGATTTTTTTTCAAGGCTGAGGATGGACCGGCGGATCTTTTTGCCCCGACTTGTTTGGTTTGTCCTGCTGGTCGCTTTTGCTTCCGTTCTTCGTGCAGACCCTGGCGTGCTGGTGCTGGGACGCATCAGCGATGACCCGCAGCGTCACCACGATCAGTTAAAGCCGCTGCTCGACTACGTGGTGCCGCGAATGGCCGACGTGGGGATTCGCGAGGGACGCATCGTGATGGCCCGCGATGCGTCCCGCATGACCAGCTACCTGCGCCATGGCCGCGTCGATTGGGTGACCGAAACGGCGGCAACCGGCTTGACCTTGATGGACCGCGCCAGTGCGTCGCTCTTGATGCTGACCGAGCGCGACGGCGTGCAGCACTATCGTGCCGTTGTGTTTGTGCGCGGTGATTCCCCAGCCAAATCGCTCGCCGACTTGGCCGGAAGGCGCTTGGCTCTGCAAAACCCGATGTCCACGAGTGCCTATCTGTTGCCCGCGATCACTCTTCTGGACGCAGGCATCCCTATGGAGATTCTGCCTGCGCCCGCTGACTCCCCGGGCATCGATGGCGTTGGCTATGTGTTCGCGAATTCGGAAGCCAACATCGCGACTTGGGTGCTGAAGGGTGTGGTGGACGCGGGTGCCTTCAGTGATGTCGATTTTGCTCGGCTGCAGGAGCGGGATCCTCGCGCTGCATCCCTGCGGATCATTGGTCGGAGCATGGCCGCTCCTCGCGCGATGGAGTTGGTCCGCGCGGATTTGGATGGTCGAGTTCGTGCGCGTTTGCAGCAGGTTTTGGCAGAGGCCGCGAACGACCCAGCAGCGGCGCCCGCCTTGCGCCGGTTCTTCGGCACAACGGCATTCACCATTCCCGTTGATGCTGATCGCGCCGCGCTCGCGGAACTTTCGGCGGCCACACGACGTACGCGTGAGGCAATCGAATGATCTTGCGCTGGAGCCTGCGTAGCCAATTGCTCGCTTGGGTGCTGCTCTGTACCACAACGGTGGCTGTGATTTTCGTCGGCCTGATCTGGCGAGAGCAGCGCAGCTTTGAGCTCATGCGAGAGCAGGGCAATGGCTTGGTGCTGGAGTTGGTGCGCGATGGTTTGCAGCAGCGGGGCAGTGCCTTGGCCAGCCAACTGTCCAATGCGGTGGCCAATCCCCTGTACTTCCTCGATCTCGATCGCATTGGCGAATACACGCGGAACACTGGCCAACAATCTGATGTGACGTATGTGCTGGTCGCCGATGCACAGGGTCGCATCGTCCATGACGGCAGTCGTGACATCGCACGCTTTGGCGAGGCGCTGGACGATTTTGCCCAAGATTCTGGGGTTCGCACGTCAAGCGCTGCGCGCAGCAACGCAGTGACCTTGCAGTGGTCGCAGGGCGTGCTGCATGTGACCGCTCCAGTGCTGCTTGGAGAGCAGATCATCGGACGTGTCCGCATTGGCCTCTCCATGGAGGAAGGCCAACGGACCGCACAGGCTTGGGGTGCCACGGTAGAAGCTGGGCTATCGCGAACGCGCGTGTCGCACGTGCGATGGCTTCTGTTAGGCCTCGGCCTCATCACCTTGTTTGGCCTGATCGGGCTGTTTTTCTTGCGGCGCAATGTGTTGAAGCCGATCCGCGCGTTGGCACAGGCTGCTAGTGCCGTCGAGGTCGGGCGCTATATCGAGGCACGTGGTTTGGAAGCTCGCAATGACGAGATTGGCGATCTCTCCCGCGTGTTCTCGCGGATGGCAGATTCCGTGGAACGCCATGAGCGTGAGATTCGCCGGATCGCTTACACCGACCCGCTTACTGGCCTAGGTAATCGTCTGTCCTTGGGCGAGTCTCTGGAATCGCGCCTGCTGACCTTGCAAGCCAGTAGCGGTGAACTTGCCTTGATGTTCATCGACTTGGATGACATCAAGCGCGTCAACGACACGCTGGGCCATCATGCTGGAGACGAGTTGCTGGTCGATGTGGCATTGCGCATTCGACAGGCCTGTGCCGACGCCGATGTGGATGCAGTTGAATTGGCGCGTTTCGGTGGTGATGAGTTTGTGGTGCTCTTTCCCGGGCAATCCGTTCGCGAGCGCGCCGTATCGCTCGCAGAGCGACTACTGGTCGCCATCGCAACGCCAATGAACTTGAATGAGCGTGCGCTGATTGTGTCGGCATCAATCGGCATTACGGTGTTCCCGGATGACGCTGCTTCTGCTGCGCAGATGGTCAAGAACGCCGATATGGCCATGTACCAGGCCAAGGCTGCAGGCAAAGGCTGCTATCGCTTCTACTCGCGCGCACTTGATGAGGAAGTGGAGCGCCGCGTGCGCTTGGAGCGCGATTTGCGCGGCGCGTGGGATCGCGGCGAGATGAGCTTGGCGTTCCAGCCCGTGTTCGACTTGATCGATGGTCGCGCCGTGGGCGCAGAGGCCTTGTTGCGCTGGGAACATCCGGAACTCGGATTGGTTCCGCCCTCCATCTTCATTGGAATCGCCGAAGACAGTGGTTTGGTCGAGGCCTTGGGTGAGCGCGTGCTCGAGTTGGCGATGCGTGCCGCCAGCACATGGACCTCGGCGAGCGGCGGGCGCCCTCCGTTCGTGGCCATCAATGTCTCACCGCGACAGCTTTCACGCGGAGATTTGCCGGAAGTCGTGGAGCGCGCCCTGCTGCGCAGTGGTCTTGATGCGCATCGCGTGCATCTTGAGCTCACTGAGACCGCGATCTTGCGCGATGAAGCGCAGGCCACCGCGGCGTTCACTCGCTTGCGCGCGAAAGGTGTGGGCGTGTGGCTGGACGATTTCGGCACCGGGTTCTCGGGCCTTTCGCACCTGCGTCGCGTTCCGGTGGACGGGGTCAAGATTGACCGGAGCTTCATCACCGATCTTCTGCGTGATCCGAATGACTTGGCATTGACCACAGGCGTGATCGCGATGGCGCGCTCGCTTGGTGTGACCGTAGTGGCCGAGGGTATTGAGAACGAAGGCCAGCACGACTTGCTTCGTGAGCGGGGCTGCCCGATGGGGCAGGGCTTCTTCCTCAGTCGCCCGCTGCCGGGTGATGAGGTGGGGCGCTTGTTCGGCTGAGGGGTTTAGTTGCCCGTCACCAGCTTTAGCAATCCCGATGCCGCGGCAAGGACTTGGTCGAACAGGAGCGCTACGAGCAGCAATTGCAATGCGCCCAAGGCCCAAGCCACGGCCAGTGTTCTTCCATCGCGCTCGATGAGGGCCACGGCGAACACCACCAGGATCATGCCGAATGGGTAGTTGGTGAGTGGCAGTGGCAGAGCCAGCAGCAAACCGAGCACGATCAGCAGAAGGCCGGTACACACTCGGGTTGCGCGGTGATCGACCAGTGCCGGCCAGCGTGGCTTGCTGAAGCGTTCGATCCACGCCAGCGGTCGCGCCAAACGCTTGCGAAAGCGATCAATTGACGCAGTAGCTACGGGCCGCCGCTGTAGCCAACTCGGCAGCCACGGGTGTTCGGCAAGAAACAACATTTGCAGGCCTGCCCACATCACCAAGGGCCCGCTGACGGCACCCGCTCCTGCGGGCAGGGGAAGAAACGCGGGCAACACCGAGAGCAGCAGGAACAGACCGAACGCACGCTCGCGGAAGTGATCGAGCAGTTCACCCAAGGGCCACGTCGCCCGCGAACTGCAGGCCAAGTGGTCGAGAAGGGCGCGGGTGCCGGGTTCGGTGTTCATTGGCGCGCAGTGTGCGTGCCAGCGCGTGACAGCGCGCTAAATCGCAAGCTCGTCGTTGGCCGCCAACCGGGAAACCAGCAGCTTGTCGATACGTGCACCATCGCGATCCACCACTTCGATACGCCAGCCCTGCCAAACGAAGTGCTCGCCGGTATCCGGGATGCGGCCGAACTGCGCCATCACCATGCCGGCGATGGTGTGGAAATCGTGGTCTTCTTCACCGGGAAGCGCATTCACGCCAAGAAGATCGCGCGTGTCGTCGCTGGGCAGACGGCCATCGACCAGCCAGCTGCCGTCGTCGCGCTGCGTCAGAAGCGGTTCGTCTTCATCAGCTTCGTTGGGCGCTTGGCTGCGTCCAATCACTGCACCCAGAAGATCGTTGGTGGTAACAGTACCCACCACTTCGCCGTACTCATCGACGACGAGCGCCATGGTTTGCTGCTCTTCCCGGAAAATCTCCAGGAGGCGCATGGCCTGAGTGGATTCGGAGACGAAGAGGGCGGGCTTGATGTCGGAAAACAGGTCGGGCGCGTTGGCATGCCCGATGAGGCCAGCCAAGCTCTTCAGCTCGACGACGCCCACGACATCGGTGTCGCTGCCGCGATAGACGGGATAACGCGAGTAGGGCGTCTCGCGCATGGTGGCCAAGTTTTCTTCCAGTGCTGCCTGCGCGTCGAGCCAAACGATGCGCGTGCGTGGCGTCATCAAGCTGGCCGCGGTACGGTCGCCCAAGCGCAGCACGCGGTTGAGCATGGCTTGCTCGCCGGCATCGATAACGCCTTGCTCATGACCTTCTGCCACGAGCAGGCGGATTTCTTCTTCCGTCACGCGGTCGCCATCGGCGCGATCAGCGCGCAGGAGCTTCAGAAGAAAACGCGTGGATGCCGCGAGAACAAGCACAAACGGCTTGGCGATGGCGGTCATGATCGCCATCGGGATGGACACCGAGCCGGCGAGTTGCTCGGGGTAAAGCGTGGCGATGCGCTTGGGCACCAGCTCGCCGAACACCACCGAGATGAACAGGATGAGCGAGAAGCTGATCGCGTAAGCGATGTAGCCCGACCACTTGGCATCGAGACCAAGCTCAAGCAGCGGCGGGCCGAGGCGCACGGCAAAGGTTTCGGCGCCGAAGTAGCCCATCAACAGGCCCAAAAGCGTGATCCAGACCTGCACAGAGGACAAGAAGCCTTCCGGATGTTCGGCAAGTTCGAGCGCACGACGCGCGCCACGACTTTCTTTCGCCATTTGCTTGAGGCGGCCTTTGCGCGAGGTCATCACCGCCATCTCGGAGAGGGCGAAGAAACCATTGGCCAGCACCAGCACCACGACGATCAGAACCTCCCACATATCAGAGCAGGTCCCCGCCTGCTGACATCAAGCGCTCCATGCGATCGCCCATGCCGCCAATTTCGAAGATGAGCCGGTCCACTTCCGCGCCATCCAAGAGTTCGTAAGGGCGGTTCTCGCACAGCTGCAAATAGGGCACGCCATCCAGCTCGCCGATTGCCAGCCAACCCACGCGTGATTGCCAATTGAAGGCGAGCATCCGACGAGCATCGATGCCGGTGATCGGCGCAAGGATGGTGCTGGCGCGAAGAAAGCGGCGACCGTCATCGTCTTCGAGCTCGGCCAAGAAAACACTTTGGTGGCGCTTGCCCGCGTCCAACGAGAGCTCCACGCAGAGCACGTAGGCCTCATTGGTCGTGATGCGATGGTGCGCCTGCACGTGGCCGCGGATTTGTTCGAAATTCTGCATGGTGTGATCCTTGTTCGGCGCTATGGTAACGCCATGTCCAAGAACGTCGCCGTGATTCTTGCCGTCATTCGTGCAATTCCCGTCGGGGAGGTGCGCGCCTACGGCGAAGTGGCGCGCTTGGCAGGCCTTCCAAGGGGTGCGCGCCAGGTGGCCCGTGTGCTGGCCCAAAATGAGGACCCGGACCTGCCCTGGCACCGTGTGTTGCGTTCGGATGGACGGGTTGCGATGCCGGAAGGAAGCCCTGGTTTCGAAGAGCAGGTCCGTCGCCTTCAGGCGGAGGGCGTCGTGTTGAAGGGGGGGCGGGTCGCGGCGTCAGCACGCAGGGCGGCCCCCTTGGATTTGGATGAGCTGCTTTGGGCTCCGCCGCCGAAACCCAAGCGAGTGACGCCCCGCTAACGTTTACCGCTGCAAAGGCTCGCTATCATCAGCGGGTTATCTCTCAAGACCGCGGAGCCTGTTGTGCCTCGATTGCCCCCCGCCACGCTTTACCTGCTTTGGATCATTACAGGCGGCTATCTGCTGCAAATGGTGGTGGGCGCGCCCATAGAGGACTGGTTCGCGCTGTGGCCCCTGAGCACCGGCACCGATGGGTTCGGTGGTTTGCAGTCGACGCCCATGTTCATGCCGTGGCAGCTGCTCACCTACGCCGCATTGCACGGTGACTTCGTGCATCTGTTCTTCAACGGGCTGGCGCTATGGATGTTTGGCGCGATGATCGAAAGCACGTGGGGCACGCGCCGTTTCGTGCAGTACGCTTTGGTCTGTATTGCTGGTGCGGGGCTTACGCAGTTGGTGCTCGGCGCGTTGGGGCTGTTTCCTCCCGGCCCCACCATCGGTATTTCGGGCCTGACCTATGGCTTGCTGCTGGCCTACGGCATGTTGTTTCCCAATCAGCAGGTCATGCTGCTGATTCCGCCTATTCCGATGAAAGCCAAATACCTCGTGATGCTCTTTGCGGGCATCTCGCTGTTTATGGGCATCACCGGCACGGGTGGCATTGCCCACTTCGCCCATCTGGGCGGCATGTTGTTCGGTTGGCTGATGATTCGTTACTGGCGCGGGCAGCCGCCATTCGGCGGCCGCAGGCCCCGCATCGTGCGTTGAAACTTCTGCAAGCGGCGCTGATGCTTAGCGCCGCAAGAGCAGGAAGTCCGGGCTGGTGATGAGCCGCAGTGAATCCAATCGCGGCCTTGCTGTGGGCAGTGCAGCCATCACCGCATCGCGTTCATCGCTG
>JAIXVL010000151.1 GCA_027483045.1 Lysobacteraceae bacterium | reverse complement strand
CCTTCCTGCCCGACGGCCGCATGTTGGTGACCGAGCGTCCGGGTCGTCTGCGCATCGTGTCGCCCGATGGCACGCTCTCGCGTCCTATCGCTGGCGTTCCGCGTGTCGCCGCCCGCGGCCAAGGTGGCCTGCTGGACGTCGCGCTTCATCCCAAGTTCGCTGAGAACGGTTGGGTCTACCTGAGTTTCTCCGAAGCAGGAAGTGGCGGCGCCGGCACTAGCGTGGCACGCGGAAAACTGGAGGGCGACGCGCTGGCGAACGTGCAGGTCATCTTCCGCCAGGCGCCGAAGGTCGACACTGCACACCATTTCGGTTCGCGCTTGGTTTTCGATCGCGACGGCACGCTGTTCGTCAGCAGTGGCGATCGCGCTATGCAGGACAACGCTCAAGACCTCAGCAAGGGTCAAGGCAAGGTCTTCCACATCACGGATGACGGCACGCCCGTGCCCAATGCCGCGCTTCCCGCGCAGGCCGATCAGCACCCGGCGGTGTGGAGCTACGGACATCGCAACATCCAAGGCATGGCCCTGCACCCGAGCACCGGCGCACTCTGGACCCATGAGCATGGCCCGCGCGGCGGCGACGAAATCAATATCGCCAAAGCCGGCTTGAATTACGGTTGGCCGGTGATCACGTATGGCGTGAACTACAGCGGCACCACCATCGGCGAAGGCATCACCGAAAAAGCCGGAATGGAGCAGCCGCTTCACCAGTGGACGCCGTCTATCGGCCCCTCCGGCCTAGCGTTCTACACCGCAAACAAATTCCCCGCATGGAAGGGCAACGCGTTCGTTGGCTCGCTGTCCTTCACCTACTTGGCACGCCTCACGCTTAACGGCGCTCGTGTCACCGGCGAGGAAAAACTTCTCGACGAGTGGAATCAGCGCATCCGCGATGTGCGCCAAGGGCCGGATGGCGCGCTGTATGTGCTCACCGATGCGCGGAATGGCCAAGTGGCACGCGTCGAACTGCTGCCTCGCTAAGTCACACGCCTTCGCGACATACCTACAGGGCGCCTTCGGGCGCCCTGTTCGTTTTCAGGCAAGCAACCATTCGTCGACAAAAGCAACAGCGGCAGCCACATCTCCATCAAGAGCGCGATCTTTCGCCATAAAGGCAATCCGCTCGCGCAAGGCGGCATGAAGCGAGGCCACCTCGCGACCGGGCGCGAACTCCGGCGCTGACGCCAATTCCGCGCGCAAGGCATCTGCCTCCGCGAGGAACTGCGCGCGTTGCGGATGTGCTTCCGGCGGTGCGTTGCTGATCTTCGACACAAACGTTGCAAGGTCAGACTCGCGTGCCAATTGCCGAGCGGCATTGATCATGTCGCGACGGAAATCGAGTGCCTGCGCCGCTGTAGCCAGTTCAAGCGCCAGTACCTTTGCGAGATCACCGCTCATGTCGAGCACATGGCGACCCTCATTCGCCCCCATCGACACATGGTCTTCCGCGTTCGCACTCGTCGGAATCGAGTAGACCGTGGCCGGGTGAGCGCGCGAGGCCAAGTCATTCACGATGGCCGCCGCGGTGTACTGCACGATCATGTAGCCCGAATCGGTTGCGTCTTCATTGCCAATGAGGAAGGCCGGCAACCCGTCATTGGTGGCCGGATCAACCAGCTTGTTCAATCGCCGCTCCGAGATGGAGGCCAACACGGGAATCGCCGCCTTGACGTAGCTCATCGCCAAGGCGATAGGCATGCCATGGAAATGGCCCGCAGAGACGACTTGGTCTTCGATGTTCTTCGCGCCTTCAAGGTCCGGGAAGATCAGCGGGTTATCGGTGACTGCGTTCAACTCCACATCGATTACGCGTTGCAGTTGGGCCAAAGCATCGCGCACCGCGCCATGCACCTGAGGCGCGCAGCGCAAGCTGTAGCTGTCCTGCGGCTGATGCTTCTTGCCGCCCTTGAACGGGCGAAAGCGCTCATAGAAACGCTCACGACCATGGCGCTGGTCTGCCGGCACCCATTCCCAAGAGATATCAAAACGCAGTTCGGCCAAGTGGGCATTGGGCCAACTGCTAGGCAGCCACGATTTCGCACGTGGCACCAAGTGATAAGGAATATCCGCCAGCGTCGAGCCGGCCAACAATTCCCTCAATCGGGCCGCGCTGGCGACTTGGCCCGGATGCGGTCGCAAGGCATGAACATGCGGGTCGAACGCGCGCACGCGACCGGCAAACGCATCGACCGTCATGGCAGCGCAGCGATCTGCGAGATCCACCAGACGGTCCAATCGCTCGGCACACAAAACGGCCGTCGCCAACATCTGCGCCGTGCCGTTGTTCAGTGCCAAACCTTCTTTGTAGGAGAGGCGGATCGGGGAAAGCCCTGCACGCTTCAGTGCCTCGGCACCGGACATGCGCTGGCCTTCGAAGAACGCTTCGCCCGCCCCGAGAAGAACGATCGCAAGATGTGACAGGGGAGCGAGGTCACCGCTGGCGCCGACCGAGCCAAGTCTTGGAACAACCGGTACAACGCCTGCATTCAACATGGCCGCATAAGCCTGCAATGTCGAAACGCGCACACCAGAATGACCGCGCATCAAGGTATTGATGCGGATGACCAACATGGCCCGCACCACGTCGATCGGGAACGGCTCCCCCACGCACACCGCATGACTCGTGATCAGGTTTTCTTGCAGTTCTTCATGCAAGGGCGCGGCACCCGCCTGATCCCCGCGCAAACGATGCGCACCGAGCAGTCGATCCGCATTGCTTCCAAAACCCGTCGACACGCCGTAGATAGGTTCTTGGCGGCTCACTTGCTCAATCAGGAAATCGGCACTGCGCTGCACAGCCTTCAGCGCACCAGCATCGAGCTGAACGCTTGCGCCGCGCGCTACCGCCACGACGTCGGAACGCGTGAGCGAGCAGCCATCGAGTCGAATCGTGTTCATTAGCGACCTGCCAATGCGCGTTGCTGAGCAAGCTCCACCTTTAGCGCAGCCGCCAGTTCCGATTCCAGAACTTCAAACTGCTCGTTTCGTCGAAGGTCCTTCACCGCCACTGTGCCCTTGCGCATCTCTTCCTCACCACGCAGGAGCACGAAGCGGATACCCGCGCGATCCGCGTACTGAAACTGCTTGGCAAGCTTTTTTGACTCGAGCTGGACTTCGGTGTTGATGCCACCGGCGCGCAAGCGATTCGCCAGAGCCAAGGCATCGGGAAGGCCCGCGTCGTCCATCAAAGCCACGAGACACTCCACACTGCTCTCGGCGCTTGAAATCAAGCCAGCCTCGCGCAACTGCCAGAACAAGCGCGTTACGCCAATGGAAATGCCGACGCCGGGCAAATGCGACTTCGTGTAGTGACTGGCGAGATCTTCGTAGCGGCCGCCCGAGCAGATCGAGCCAATCTGCGGGTACTCGTCGAGCGTTGTTTCGTAGACGGTGCCGGTGTAGTAGTCCAAGCCGCGCGCAATCGAGAAGTTGATGGCGTAATCCGACTCGGGAACACCCAAGGCTTTGACCAACTCGAGCACTTCACGCAACTCGGCGACACCTGCTTCCAACGTCGCATTCCCGCCGCCCAAGGCCGCAAGCTTGCTCAACGCATCGGCGTGGCCCTGCGAACGCACGGATACGAATCCAAGAATCTCGTCCACTGCAGCAGCTGACAAACCAAAGCCGTCACCAGTGAGTGTGTCGCGCACATAGTCAGCGCCGCGCTTGTCAATCTTGTCCACTTCGCGCAACACCGACATTTGCAGCGCGCCATCCAGAACGCCCAAGCGCTCGAAGAATCCGCGCATAAGCTTCCGATTGTTCATTTGGATCGTGAACTTGCCGATGCCCAACTCGGCGAACACGGCGTGGATCACCGCAGGCATTTCCGCATCGTGGCGAACCGACAGGTGGTCTTTGCCAATCACGTCGATATCGCACTGGTAAAACTCGCGAAACCGACCGCGCTGCTGACGCTCGCCTCGATAAACCCGCTGCATTTGGTAGCGTCGGAAGGGAAACGCCAAATCGTGCTCGTGCTCGGCCACGTAGCGCGCCAGAGGCACCGTCAAATCGAAACGCAGCGCCAACTCCGGCAGGCCTGGCTCATTCTTCTCCAAGGCCCCGGTCGACTGCGCGAAATACACCTGCCGCTCCGTCTCACCGCCACTCTTGGTCAGCAACACATCGGTCAACTCAAACACCGGCGTCTCGACCGGCAAGAATCCAAAGCGCTCGTAGTTGCGACGGATCACGTCGAGCACGCGCTGGAACGCAATCTGGTCACGGGGCAACAGCTCCAGAACGCCAGGCGGGGTGCGGGGCTTGATCACGCAGAACTCTCCGAGACAAAAACAGTCAGCGGCGATTGTCGCAAATGTGGGCCCCATCGGGCCGATCCTTCGTTATAGGGCAGACCTTGGCCCGCTCAGCCGAAGGGCTATGGGGCTTGCCATCACCCTGCCAAACCCCTAAACTTTGCGGCTCCCATCGGGGTGTAGCTCAGTCTGGTAGAGCGCTACGTTCGGGACGTAGAGGTCGCAGGTTCGAATCCTGTCTCCCCGACCAAAAAACCAAAGCCCGCCTCACGGTGGGCTTTTGTTTTTTGCACGTTAAGAAAATCACTCTTCATTGACGCCACCATGGAATCCATATGAAGTGCGTTTCGTCGCACACATGGAGTTCCCCCCGGATGGCCTGGGTGTTCGGATTGATCGCCGCCATTTTTGGCGCCTTCCTTGCTGAAGACAACGAGGCGCTGTTCGGCTTCCTCGTCGGTTTCGCATTGGTTTCAGCCATCACGGTGATCGCTCGCCAATCGCGACGCATCGACGAACTGGTCGAGCAAGTGAAGCGCCTGGACGTCCGCCTACACGTGCTCTCGAACGCGAGTGCGAGCCAGCCGACAGAGCAAGAAGCGCCTAACGCCAGTGACGCTGCGGCAATCAGCGCGACCGATGAACCGCCCGAGATTCCGCAAGAGGCGGTCGAGCCTTCAGTAGCACCCGCGCCGCAAACGGCTCAACCCGAGCCCGCACCTGCTCCGAAAGCCGCGACCGAAAGTGGACCGTCGCCAGCACCGCGTCCGCACCGCGCCAGCCCGCCACCCATTGAGCCCAACGGCTTCGATCGCTTTCTGCAATCCGCAAGAGCGTTCCTTTTCGAAGGGAACGTGCCTGTCAAGTTGGGCCTCTTGGTTTCACTGTTTGGCGTCGCCGCACTGATCCGTTTCGCGGCGAATGAGGGCTGGCTTACGGTGCCCATCCCCTACCGCATCGCAGCCATTGCGGCGGCTGCGATTGCATTGCTGATTTACGGATTGCGGCAAACACCACTGCGCCCCGCATTCGGCCTCAGTTTGCAGGGAGGTGCCATTGGCATCTTGCTGCTCACCGTATTCGGCAGCTACCGCATTCCGGGGCTGCTGCCGTCTGGCTTGGCTTTCGCACTGGTGCTACTGCTCGTCGTTGGCGCTGCCGTTCTTGCCATTCGACAAAACGCCGTTTGGCTCGCGGTGATTGGGTTTCTGGGCGGCTATCTCGCACCGCTATTGCTCTCAACCGGCAGCGGCAACCATGTGGCGCTCTTCAGCTACTACGCGCTTCTCAATGGGGCCGTGTTCGGCATGGCGTGGGTGCGGCCATGGCGCGCGCTCAACTTGATGGGCTTTATCTTTACGTTTGGCGTAGGCGCGATTTGGGGCGCGCAGTACTTCAAGCCAGAGTTGTTCTGGACGGTCGAGCCTTTTCTCATCGCGTTCTTCCTGATGTACGTCACCATTCCTGTGGCCTATGCCTTGCGTGGGCGCACGCCCGGGAAGGTTGATGCCACGCTGTTGTTTGGCACGCCGCTGATTGCGTTCCCCATGCAGGTGGGTTTGCTGGATTCGGAACGCATGCCCTTGGCGTTCTCGGCGCTTGGCGTTGCCGCGGTGTACTTGGGACTCGGGCTTTGGGCGAAGCGTGAGGAGAAGCTCAAAGTGCTCGGCCAAAGTGCCGCGGCGCTTGGCTTGGCCTTTGCCACTTTGGCTGTGCCGCTTGCCCTGTCCGCGCGATGGACCTCGTCCGCCTGGGCGCTGCAAGGCGCGGCGCTGTTGTGGCTTGGCCTTCGCCAAGAACGCACCTGGCCCAAGCTCGCGGGTGTCGGGCTTCAACTGCTTGCAGGCTTGGCCTACCTCGTGGCGTTCGACAACGGCAGCGATGCGCAAGCCATGTTCAATGGGCACACATTGAACCTGCTCGTACTCACGCTTGGCGCAGGCGGATGCGCGCTGCTTCTTGATCGCCACAAGAATGCAGCGGGTGGCCTGCTTTGGGCCTTGGCCACGTTCTGGTGGGTGTGGGCAGGCCTTCGTGAGGTGGTGGCCAACTCCGGCAGTGATGTCTTGACCGCGGGAGCGGCTTGGTTGGCCTTTGTTGGTCTCACTGCCGTGGTCGCTCGCATGCTCTCAAGAGGCCTTGCTTGGCAGCGGCCCGCATGGTGGCCGGCACTGCTGATGCCTACCGCCGTTCTGGGCGTCGTTGTCGCCAGCTTTGAGAACGAAGCATGGATCGTGATGCCGCAAGGGGCTCTGGTTCTCGCCTTGGCCGTGGCCTTGGCTTGGGTCTTGCCGGCCCTCAAAGAAACCCCTCGCAGACTGGCCACAACACACATCAGCGGTCTAGCAGCGCTTTGTTTGGCCGCAGGCTTGGGTATCCATGAAAGTCTTTCGGCGATCAACGCCGAACGACTCGGCGAAGGTTGGCGCGTGATTCTTCCGTGGGTGCCGCTGGCGCTTCTTCTGGCCCTGTTGGTTCGACGACCGGAAATCGCAGGCTGGCCCGTGGCCGATGCGCTTCCACGCTACCGTCGCATCGCCGCCGGCCTCGCCATGGGTGTACTGGGGAGCGTGTGGTTACTCACCCAAGGCATGACCGGAAACGCCGACCCGTTGCCATGGGTGCCGGTGCTCAATCCGCTCGAGCTTTTCCACGTCGCCGGAGTGCTCGCTTTGGCCTTGGCACTGCGCGCCACACCGACGCGGTCCGCTTGGCGAGGCCTTCTTTCCGTCAGCTTGGGCGCCGCCGCTTTCCTGACCCTCTCAATGATCACTTTGCGAGCTAGCGCCTATTGGCTGATTCCTCAGGACCTCTCGGATTTCACGCACTACGGAAGTGCCACGATGTCGTGGGCCTCGGTGTGGTCGACCGTGCAGGCCCAAGCGGCGCTCAGCGTCGTGTGGTCGCTCGCTGGTGTATGGGCCTGGGTATCGGGTTCACGGCGTGGAAGCCGCCCGCTCTGGACCTACGGCGCGCTCCTTCTCGGTGCCGTTCTGCTCAAACTCTTGCTGATTGATCGCCAAAGTTTGGGCGATCTGCTCGGCATTCTGTCCTTCCTCACTGTCGGCGGCTTGCTGGTCTTGGTCGGCCGCATTGCGCCGCGCCCGCCGGAACGCGCTTTGGAGACCGAATGAAATCCTTTCTTTCCCTATGTGTTTTGGGCAGCGCCCTTGCAGCGAGTTTGGTCGGCCCAGCCCATGCGCAAGTCGATCGCACCGACTTCAATGCGGCGTTTCCGCTCGACGCCGAAGGTTCGGAGGGGATATTTGCGGTCGAGCTCACGCCCGACATCTACGCAGCACTCAACAACAACGACCTGTCGGATTTGGCTGTAATTGATGCGAATGGTTTTCCGCTGGCATTGAGCATCGAGCGACCGACCCGTGATCCCCTGCCCGCGCCCGTTCTGACTCCTCTGGGCGAACCCGTCGTGATTCGCTCGGCTGTCGCGGATTCGCAGGAGAACTTGGCGCTGCAAGTGGAGCGAGACGCAGACGGCAGGCTTCGCCAGTTGGAACTCTCGACCGCTCCGCTCGTCGGTGAAGACAATACCGGCGGCGGATTAGAGTGGCTGATCGACGCCGCGCCCGCGAAGGACGCCGGCTACGACACCCTGCGAGTGACGCCCGCCGGCGACACAGGCGATTTCCGCGTGTTGGTGACGATTTCCGGATCGAACGATCTCGCCACGTGGACCCCGCTCACCGACCCACAGCCCCTGCTGCGTTTCAATGCTGGCGCGCAGGCCATTGAGCGCTTGGACCTTCCCCTCGGCACACATGCATGGCGCTACCT
>JAIXVL010000120.1 GCA_027483045.1 Lysobacteraceae bacterium | reverse complement strand
TAAAGAATCGCTTTCTGAGGAGATGCGCCTTGGAGCAACACGTTCCACTCGCCTTGCAACTCATCCGATGTTTTGAAGTGCCCAGCGCTTAGGTTCTGCGAGAACGGCCGATTGATCGCGCCGGGAATGTGCCCCGCGCGCGGATCAAGCGGCTCCACCTCGCCACGAAAACGTTCCGCTGCGCGGGCGTCCACCAAAACCGTCTGCGAGCTGCGCGTTTCGATGTCCGAAACGGAAGCCAGCAACTCAGCGCGCGGCGACCACGTGGACACCGCAACGGGACGGTCGTTCGCTTCCTGTGCCTTCGCGAGCGGTGTGCTGTCGACCGCAGCACCTTGCGCCAACCAAGCGCTCCAGCCGCCGTCGAGCACCTGCACATGGGTATGCCCCATCCACAGCAGCATCCACCACAAGCGCGCTGCAGCGAGTGCGCCGCCGGCATCGTCGTAAACGACCACCTGCGATTCCGGAGTGATGCCCCATTGCGTCAAGGTTTTTGCAAACGTTTCTGGCGACGGCAACGGATGCCTACCCTCGCTCGCAGGGAGCGCGTGATCGGATAGATCACGATCCAGATGGGCATAGCGCGCGCCGGGGATTCGAGCTTTCAGATAAGCCATTTCGCCTGCAGCGGTGTCGGCCAAGGCGAACCGGCAATCGATGACACGGAGTTGTGCATCGCCGAGCCTTTGCTGCAGATCCAACACACTCAGCAGCGGAGAAACACGAAGCGCACTCATCGCGGCAGCTCCCATCGGTGAGCCGCGAGTATTCAGCCGATCGACGCCGCCCGCAAACGGTCGCGCAGATTCACCAACATGGCCGCGGTGGCACCCCATATGCGGTAGTGCTGCCAATGAAACTCCACCAGTTCGCGCGTGCGGCCACGCCACTCCACGTTCACGTGGCGAAGATTGTTGGGCTCAAGGATGAAATCGAGCGGCACCTCGAAGGCTTCGGCCACTTCCTCCGCATTTGGCGACAGGGGGTAATCGGGATCGAGGTGCGCCACCAAAGGCAGCACATGAAAGCCGGTAATCGTGGCGTATGGGTCCAGCCAACCCACAGGCTCAATGGCAGATGCGGGCAAACCCACCTCCTCGCCCGTTTCGCGCAATGCAGCAGCCAGCGGGCCGGCGTCGGTGACATCCACACGCCCGCCCGGGAAGCTGATCTGACCCGCGTGGTGGCGCAGGGCGTCGTTGCGAACGGTAAGCAGAATGGAACTGCCGTGCGCATGCTCGCGAAGACCGACCAACACCGCCGCCGCGCGCAGCGGCTCACTCGGCAGAAGGTCGGCGAGTTCCTGCAGATTCCAAGGCGCGCTTTCGGGGGCCTGATTCAGACCGTGCAACGCTTGTTCGAGCAAGTGACGCGGCGGCATCAGCGGGCGAGACTCGCCTCGCGCACCGGGAGCACCTCGTCCATCAGGCGCGTGCGCTCGCTGTCACTCATCAGCGACCACTGGGCGATCTCGTCGCCAGTGCGGAAGCAACCTTCACAAAGACCCTGTGCATCGAGGCTACAAATGCCAATGCAGGGTGTAAGGATGGGCATGTTCATCGAATTCACCAACTCAAAAAAGCAAGGCGCCGCCAGAAGGCGACGCCTTGTACAAACGCATGAAGCGGCTTACTTGACGTTGACCAACTTCAAGTCGAACACCAGCGCCTGGCCCGGACCCACCGGCGAACGCGGGTCGTTGCCGAATGCCTTCTCGGCCGGCAGGAAAATTTCCCAACGCGAACCGACCGACATCAGTGGCAGCACTTCACGCACACCCGCCAGCGGGAACTGGTCGACCTTGAAGGTCGCCGGCTGCGCGTTCTGCGCGGCGTAGGTATTGGCCAGTTCTTGACCGGTGTGCAAGGAGTAGCGGAAGTGCATCTGAACTTCGCTGGTGGCCGTGGGCTTGGCGCCAGTGCCCTGATCGATCACGCGGTACTGGATGCCCGAGGGCAGCGTGGTCACGCCGGCCTTGGCGCGGTTGGCCGCCAAGAAGGCATCCGACTTGGCCTTGTTCTCGCGAGCCGCGGTTTCGAACTCAGCGCGTGCTTCGGTTTGCAGCTTCTGCTGCAGCCAAGCCACGGCGCGAGCCATGTTTTCTTCGGGATACGCGGCCTGACGCTTGTTGTAAGCATCCTGCAGACCACGGATCACCTGATTGATGTCCACTTCGGCCTTGGCATTCACGATGGAAAGACCGGAATCGAAGCCCAAGGCATAGCTCAGGGTGGTTTTGTCGGGCGCAGGCAGCGGGGCCTGAGCCTGCGGCGCACCCTGCGGACGGGCTTGAGCGGCCGGAGCCGGGGTCTGGGCGGTCGCGGCAGTGGCGACAGCAGCAGCAAGAGCAACAGCAAGAACGCGCACGATCATCAAGGTCTCCGGGGAACAAAAGCGGGCCAGAACATGGCACCGCGAAACATCGGGGCCGAAGCACTCGGCACCGCAAAGGATCGGGGCCATGGGTAGGCTCCGGGGGCGACGTAGAATACCGGCCACGGGGCTGAATCGCCACTGACAGCAGCGCCTTTTCTGCCCGTTTTCTCACCGTTTTTGCGGAGTTGCCATGCCCTTTAACACCCTCCTAACCGAAGACCGCGGTGCGGTCCGAGTCATCACGGTCAACCGCCCGGACAAACTCAATGCGCTCAATCGCGAGACTTTGAGCGAACTCCATGTCGCATTTGCCGACGCCGGCCGCACCGAATCCGTGCGTGTCGTGGTGCTGACTGGAGCCGGAAGCAAAGCCTTTGTCGCGGGTGCCGACATTGCCGAAATGAATGGCTTGTCGCCGGTGCAGGCGCGGGATTTCTCGCAGCACGGACAACGGCTGATGAGCGCCATCGAGCGTTTGGGCAAACCTGTCATTGCCATGATCAACGGCTTTGCTCTCGGAGGCGGATTGGAGTTGGCCATGTCGGCGCATCTGCGGATCGCCGCCGATTCCGCCAAAGTCGGCCAGCCCGAAGTGAATCTGGGCCTGATGCCCGGTTTCGGCGGTACGCAGCGTTTGCTTCGCTTGGCGGGCCGCTCAGCCGCTCTCGAGTTGTGCTTGGTCGGCACGCCGATCAATGCCGAGCGAGCGCAT
>JAIXVL010000207.1 GCA_027483045.1 Lysobacteraceae bacterium | reverse complement strand
GGATGTCGACCAGTTCGTGGTTGTAGCGGTCGACAAAATCACGGTGCAGATCGAGCACGTAGGCAAAGCCGCCAGTCATGCCCGCGCCGAAGTTCAAGCCGGTACGGCCCAACACCAGCACTTGCCCGCCCGTCATGTACTCGCAGCCGTGATCGCCCAAGCCTTCCACCACGGCGACCGCTCCAGAGTTACGCACGCCAAAACGCTCGCCGGCTCGTCCTACGGCATACAGCTCGCCGCCAGTGGCGCCATAGAGCGCTGCATTGCCAAGAATCGCTGAGGCATGCGCCACGTACCGATGACCTGCCGGTGGTGCGATGACGATGCGTCCGCCAGCCATGCCTTTGCCGACGCCGTCGTTGGCTTCGCCGTGCAGATACAAATGCACGCCCTTGGAGTTGAAGGCGCCGAAGCTTTGTCCGGCGCTGCCGTGCCCGTGCAGCTCAAGCGTGGCGCTCGGGCCGGCTTCGCCGAACTTGCGTGCCAAGGCACCGGCAATGCCTGCACCCACGCTGCGATCCAGCGTGTCGATTCGCACGTCGCGACGCACGTTGCGGCCGGCCAGCAATTCCGGAAGTGCCTCGTCCAACAACTGCTGTGCCAAAGGGCTGGGCGCGGCTTCGCGAGGCGGGCCGGGCACGTTGCACGCGGGGCCGGGCAGCAAGGCACTGGCCTTCAAAGCAGAGAGATCAAGCAAGCGCTGCCGCTCGGGAACATCCTCGCGCTCGTGAAGCAAATCGGCACGGCCCACCAGTTCACCCAAAGAGCGCGCGCCCATAGCGGCGAGCTGTTTGCGCACGTCCTCGACCAAAAACTGGAAGTAAGCGATCACGCGCTCGGGTAGGCCCTTAAAGTGATGTGCACGCAGACGCGGCTCCTGCGTGGCCACGCCGGTGGCGCAAGTATTCAAGTGGCAAATGCGCAGGTACTTGCAGCCCAAAGCGAGCATCGGAACCGTACCGAAGCCAAAGCTGTCGGCGCCTAAAAGTGCGGCCTTGATGACATCGCGCCCGGTCTTCAATCCGCCGTCGGTCTGCAGGCGAATGCGGTCGCGCAAGCCGTTGCGGCGCAGCGTTTCCTGCGCCTCGGCCAATCCCAATTCCCATGGCGAACCGGCATAGCGAATCGAGGATATCGGGCTGGCGCCGGTACCGCCGTCGTGGCCGGAGATGGTGATGAAATCGGCCTGCGCCTTCGCCACGCCCGCGGCGATCGTGCCCACGCCCGCATGCGCCACCAACTTCACGGAGATCAGTGCGGTGGGATTGATCTGCTTCAAGTCGTAGATCAACTGCGCCAGATCTTCGATGGAGTAGATGTCGTGATGCGGCGGTGGCGAAATCAAGCCGATGCCGGGTTTCGCGTGGCGCAGACGTGCAATGAGTGCATCGACCTTGTGGCCCGGTAGCTGGCCGCCTTCGCCGGGCTTGGCGCCTTGGGCCACCTTGATCTGCAGCACCTCGGCGTTGACGAGGTAATTCGGCGTGACGCCAAAGCGACCGGAGGCCACTTGCTTGATCTTGCTGCGACGCTCGGTGCCGTAACGCGCGGCGTCTTCGCCGCCTTCGCCCGAGTTGCTGCGGCAGCCCAAGCGGTTCATCGCGGTGGCCAGTGCTTCGTGTGCCTCCGGCGACAGCGCGCCCAAACTCATGCCTGCCGAATCGAAGCGCGAAAGAATGGCTTGCGCCGATTCCACCTCGTCCAAGGGAATGGGTGCGCCGAGTGGCGCGACATTGAACAGATCGCGCAGGGCCGACGGCGGGCGATCATCGACGGTGGAACGGAACTGCTCCCAATCTTCGGCGTCTTCCGATTGCACGGCGCGCTGCAGCGCAATCACCACATCGGGGTTGACCATGTGGTACTCGCCGCCGGGGCGGTATTGCAGCAATCCCCCAATATCGAGCGGCGCGGCATCGTCTTCGGCCAACTCGGCGAACTCGCGCGCATCGGCGTCGAGTTCGGCGAAACCTGCACCGCCAATGCGGCTCGGCATGCCGGGGAAGCACAGAGCGATCACCTCATCGGCCAAGCCCACAGCTTCAAACAACTGAGCGCCGCGATAGCTCGACAGGCTGCTGATGCCCATCTTCGAAATGATTTTGAGCAAGCCCTTTTTGACGCCGCGACGAAAGCGACGACCGGGTTCTTTGGCATCGCCGGGAAGCGTGATCTGGCCGTGCCGCTGCATGGCGTGCAGGGTTTGGTAGGCCAGGTAGGGATAAACAAAGGTCGCGCCCACGCCCACCAGACAGGCCACATGGTGCGGATCGCGCACGGTGCCGGTTTCGATGATCAGGTTGCAGTCGCAGCGCAGGCCGGCCTCGACCAGCGCGTTGTGGATGGCACCCGTGGCCAGCAGCGCGTGCACGGCGCGTGCGCCGGTGGGCGGGTAGCGGTCGGAAAGCAGAAGGACGAGCGCGCCATCCTTCACTGCTTGGCTGGCCTCGAAGCGCAGTCGGACGAGTGCGTCTTTCAGGCTCTCGCCTTCGCGACAGTACAGGTGAATCAGTGCATGGCGGCTGGCGTAGTCGGGCATCGCCAACAGCTCGCGCAGCTTGCGTTGGCTGAGCACAGGCGAGTTGAGTTGCACCTGTCGCGCGTGCTCGGGCTTGGCCTGAAAGATGTTCTTCTCGGCGCCGATTTGCGTGACCAGCGACATCACCACGGTCTCGCGCAGCGGGTCGATCGGCGGGTTCGTCACCTGTGCAAAGGCTTGGCGGAAGCTGTCGTAGAGCGAGCGCAGTTTTTGCGACATCGCCGGCAGCGGCGTGTCGTCGCCCATCGAGCCCACGGCTTCGCCTTCGGTTTCGGCCAGTACTTTCAGAATGCCGTCGCGTTCTTCGCGCGATAGACCGAAGCGGCGTTGAAAACGTGCCAAGGTCAAATCATCGAAGGGCTCCGCCGCCAGCGCCGGGTCAATCAGGTCCGAGACCAGATAGCTCACACCGTCCTTCAGCCATTTCTTGAAAGGGTGACGTGCGGCATTGATGCCGTCGATCGCGGCGCTGTCGAGCATGCGGCCACTCTCCAGCTCCACGGCAATCATTTCGCCGGGCCCAAGTCGTCCCTTGGCGACGATTTGGGCTTCGTCCAGACGAAAGGCGCCGGCTTCAGACGCAATCACCAGCGCGTCATCGGTGCGTGCCCAGCGCGCGGGGCGCAGACCATTGCGATCCAGCAGGCAGCCGGCAAAGCGGCCGTCGTTGAAGCTGACTGCAGCAGGGCCGTCCCACGGTTCGGAGTGCAGCGCGTAGTACTCGTAGAACGCCGCCAAGTCCGGGTCGATGGTGGACAAGGTATGCGCAGCCGGTGGAATCAAGATACGCAGTGCGGCGAGTGCATCGAATCCGCCAGCGAGCAGCACTTCCAGCATGTCGTCCAGACTTTGCGAATCGGAGCCTTGCTCGCCCACCAAAGGGCCCAGTGTCGCGAAGTCCAATCCTTCGGCTTTCCACAATGCGCGGCGTGCGCGTGCCCAGGCGCGATTGCCCGAGACCGTATTGATTTCGCCGTTGTGCGCGAGGTGGCGGAAGGGCTGCGCGAGCGGCCAGCGCGGGCTGGTGTTGGTCGAGAAGCGCTGATGCACGATGACGCAAGTGGATGCGAGCGCGGGATGCATCAAATCCGGGAACAGCAGGGGCAGGCGCTCCGGCACCACCATGGCCTTGAAGCCGAAGCTGTCGGCCGAGAGCGACACGATGTAACCCGCATCGTCGTGGCCTAAGGCCAATGCGGCGCGGCGACGTGCGATGAACAGCGAACGGCGGAACTCGGCGTCGTTCAAGCCAATCGCTGGCGCCACAAACATCTGCTCGATGTGCGGCCGGCGTGCATCGGCAATCGGGCCGCAGGCGTCCAGATTCAACGGCACACGGCGCCAGCCCGCAACGATCAATCCACTTTCGCGCGCGGCATCAGAGATCTTCTGCCGCGAGGCCTGCGCCTGCGTCACATCGCGCGGCAAGAACACCAAGCCCGACGCAAACTGCGCAGGTAGGGCAATGCCGATATCGGCCGCACACGCAGCAAGCCATGCGGTCGGGCGCTGCAGCAGCACACCCGCGCCATCACCTGATGCGCCATCGGCTGCAATCGCACCGCGGTGACCCATGCGCTGCAGTGCATCGAGCGCCAAATCCACATTGCGCCGTTTCGGCACACCGTCCAGCGATGCAATCAGGCCGAAGCCGCAGGCATCGTGCTCAAACGAAGGGTCGTAAAGCCCGCGAACCGTTTCAGTTCGCTGGTCTGGCTCCGTCGTGGACGTGACGCACTCGCGCATGCTGCTCCCCTCGCAGTGTTGGCTTGATGGCTTGAATCCCGAGTTCAGCACGCGGTTCTAGAGTCGAAACTCCAAGCGCGTGCGATGCCCTGCAAAGCTAGCGGTGGCGCGGCGTGCGCGCGCGCAGGTGCATTCGTATTCAGCAATAAAGTGCGCGAGTTGGTTGCTACTGCAACCGATGCAGCGCTGCTTCCGCCCACAACGCATACAGCGCGCCTGAGGGATGCAAACCATCTTCGGCGAGCATGCTGACCTCGCCGCCGCGTTGGCGGCTGATGGGCGCGGTGTCAACGAAGCGCACGCCCTTTTCCTCAGCAATGCGCGCCGCTGCAGCGTTGAAGGCATCAAGTTGGTCGGCAATCTGCGAGCGATCGCGGCCGCTCTGTATGGCAAAGGGTGTGACGCCCCAATCAGGAATGGCCAGCACGATGACATTCGCGGCCTCGCCACCCGCAAAGCCGATGGCACGTTCAAGAAGCGCAGTGAACTGCGTTTCGTACTCTTCCAGCGAACGCCCGCGGTACTGATTGTTCACGCCGATCAACAGCGACACCAGACGATAGGGGCCGAGGGATTCCTTGGCCTCAACCGCATCGATCGCAGCGCTCAATTCGTCCGTGGTCCAACCGGTCTTGGCGATGATGAGCGGGTCGCCCACATCCATGCCTTTCTCGCGCAAAAGGGCGGACAGCTGCACCGGCCAACGCTCGGCTTCGGGCACGCCTTCGCCGATCGTGTAGCTGTCGCCGAGTGCGAGAAACCCTTGCGCGTTTTCAGCGCCGTGCGCCGAGCCCGCCATCAGAGTGCCTGCCACGAGCAGTGCGCCGAGACCATCACGCCACATGCCGCGCACCGCCGCGATCGGCGTATTGCGACAGCGAGCGTTCGATGCGGCGGAACACTTCGCTGATCTCCTCGGCCGTGGGCAGCAGGGTCACGCGGAAGTGATCGCGATACGGCACGTTGAAGCTGCTGCCCGGCACGATCAGCACGTGCTCGGTTTCCAGCAGGTCGAGCGCGAAGCGGTAATCGTCGAAATCGGGCAAGCGCGCGGTGTCGATCTTCGGGAAGGCATAAAGCGCGCCCTGCGGTGCGACGACCGAGAGGAAATCGCTCTTTGCAACGGCATCCAGCACAGCCTGACGTGATGCGTGCAAACGCCCGCCGGGTGCAGTGAGTGCCGTGATGGTGTCGCCGCCAGTGAGTGCCGCTTCAATCGCGAACTGCCCCGGTACGTTGGCGCAGAGGCGCAGCGCGCCGAGCAGGTCGAGTGCGTGGTGGTAGTCGCCGGTGCGCAGCGGATCGCCGGAAAGCACGGCCCAGCCCACGCGCCAGCCGCAGGCGCGGTGCACTTTCGACAGACCGCTGAAGGTGAGGCAGGGCACGTCGCCGGCCAGCGGGGCCAGCGGTTGGAACACGTGATCGTCGTAGAGGATGCCGTCGTAGATCTCGTCGGCCATCAGCAGCAGGCGGTACTTTGCCGCGATCGCGACGAGTTTTTCCAGCAGCGGCTTCGGGTAACTCGCGCCAGTGGGGTTGTTCGGGTTGATCAGCACCAGCGCACGCGTCTTCGGCCCGATCATCCGCTCGATTTCTTCTGGATCAGGCAGGAAGCCATTCTCGGCGCGGCAGCTGTAGTAGCGCGGGATGCCGTCGTTGAGGATCGTGGCCGCACTCCACAGCGGGTAGTCGGGGCTCGGCAGCAGCACCTCGTCGCCGAGGTTCAGCAGCGCGCGCAAGGAGATATCGATCAGCTCCGACACACCATTGCCAATGAAGATGCGCTCGGGCGTGACATGCGGCGTATTACGCGCTTTGTAATGCGCGGCGAGCGCTTCGCGTGCTTCTGGCAGGCCCTGCTGGTGCGTGTAGGGGTCGGTGCCGTGGATGTGATCGGCGATGGCGCGCTGCAGATGCTCCGGCGCGCGGAAACCGAAGGCCCCCGGATTGCCGATGTTGAGCTTGATCAGCGTGTGGCCGTGGCTTTCCAGCTCGCGGGCACGACGGGCGAGGTCGCCGCGGATCTCGTAACGGACTTCGCGCAGGCGTTCGCGGGTGGTGATGGTGTTCGACAGCATGGGGGTGCGGGAATCAAGGATCGAACCCCGAGGGTAGCGCAAGGTTGCCGAGTGCGGGCTTCAAGGCCTGAGCCGTGCCCGATTCTCGCCCCGATTTCCGCTCAGGTCTGGGCCGCCTTGCTGGGTTCTCGCAGCGCCACCGCCGCCAGCAGCGCAAACCCCACTTCCCAAACCAAGGCGTAGGTGAAGAACGGCACCCAAACGCCGTCGATGGCTACACCGAGAAGGCGGCCGGCCGCGATTCCGCCGTTGGTGGCCAGTACCAGCCACAGGCCTTGCGTGCGCCATTCCGGCTTCATGGCGGCCGCCAGCATCAGTGCGCCCAAGCCCACTTCCAGCCCGCCGTAAAAGGCGCGGAATTCGGTCGCGGCAGGCGCGCCCGTCGCCGTGATGCCAATGGCGGCGAGGGGGCCAATTGGGTCAACGAGGAACCACAGGCCGAAGCCCAAGAAGCCCAAGCCAGCCAGCGCGAGTACGAGAATGCGGAAGGTGTTCATCGCATTAGGCTGCGCGCCGGTAAGTCAAGGTAGTGGCAAGCCGGCGTAGACTGCGCGCAATGATGTGGACCCCCAAAGACTTCGATGCCGTGCGGCCCATGGGCTGGCGCGATGATTCCCCTGCTGCGATTGCCTGTTTGGCTTTGCCCAAGGCCGAGCTGGCCCGTGTGGTGGGCCAGCACCGCAATGCTTATGTTGTGGCCACCACGCTGGATGAAGAACGCCGCGTGCAGCCGCCTGCGGCATGGACACGGCCACGCTACCCGGCGGCGGATCGCGCGGTGGTGGGCGATTGGGTGCTGTTGGATGCCGAAGGCAAGAACATTGCGCACTTGCTGCCTCGCCATGCGCTACTGCGCCGCGCGGCGGCCGGTGAGCACTACCAGCAGCAACCCATCGCCGCGAACATCGACCACGTGTTGGTCATCACCGGCCTCGATGGCGATTTCAATCCGCGGCGCATCGAGCGCTATCTGCTGCTGGTGCAGGCCAGCGGCGCGGCACCGGTGTTGGTGCTGACGAAACTGGATCTGGCCGGCGAGGCCTCGGAGGGCGCGGTGGAATTGCTGGAGCCGCTGACTGAGCGCGGCTTTCCGCTGCACGTGGTGAATGGCAAAGACCCAGCGTCGGTGGCGGCCTTGGTGCCCTACCTCGGGCCGGGGCGTTCCTGCGTTTTGGTGGGCAGTTCGGGCGCGGGCAAATCTACGCTCACCAACACCCTGTTGGGCCGCGAGGCGATGAAAACCGCCGAAGTGCGCGGCAACGATTCTCGCGGGCGGCACACCACGACGCGTCGCGTGCTGCTGCCCTTGCCGCAAGGCGGTTGCTTAATCGATACACCCGGCATGCGCGAATTGAAGCTGGTCGGCGAAGAAGATTTGTCGGACGGCGTGTTCGACGACATTGAAGCCCTGGCGGCTGATTGCCGTTTTCGCGATTGCGCGCATGGTGCGGAACCCGGTTGCGCGGTGCAGGCCGCGCTCGACGCCGACGAGTTGGATGAGGCGCGCTTCCTGCATTACATGAAGCTGCTCGGCGAGCGCGATGCTGCGGCAAGCACGCTGGCCGCGCGCAAGCACGCAGCTAAGCAGGCACCGAAAGCCTCACCGGGGCGGCCGAAGCCCAAACCCGGCAGGCGTTAGGCGCGAAAAGCGTGGGTGCATCGGCGCAGGCCGAGACACCCCGTTGGGCTCAGTCGTCTTCGCCCGAAAGCACGCGCTTCTGCATCGCGTCGAGGTACGCGTCGGCTTCTGCGGTGGAACTGAAGATCTCAGAGAAGGGCACGGCCTTGACCAAGTCGAAGACCTTGCGGATCTGCGGCTGCGGATTGGCCACCAGCACTTTGCCGCCACGCGAGCCCAGCGCCTTGCGCGCCTTGAACACGGTGCGCAAACCGGCCGAGCTGATGTAGTCCAGATCGCCTAGATCAAGCACCAGCAGAGTCACGCTGGGGTCGGTGAGCACCGGCTCCAATTCGGCATCGGCGCGCAAATAGGTGTGGGTATCCAGTTGGCCGCCCAAGCGGCAGGTGCGCTTCGGGCCGCTGCCCTCGAGAGAAATGCGCAGGTCGTCGCTCATGGTGGATTCCTTGGTAACACGAGGGTGAGGTGGTTCTTGTCGTTCTCGCGGCGGTACACCGCATCGAGCGACATCGTTTTGATCAGGTGCAGGCCCAAGCCGCCAATGGGACGGTCGAAGTCGTTTTCGTCGAGCTCCAGATCAGGGCCGTCGAGCGGATTGAATTCGTGCCCATCATCGGCGATGCGCAGGGTAATGGTGCGTTCGGTGAAGGCCATATCCACCGTGCAATCGCCGGCACCGCCGTGGTCGATGGCATTCGCGATGAGCTCTTCTAGCACCAAACGCACATCGGAAACGCCTTCGGCATCGATCCCTTGGCTCGCCAAGCAGTCATCAATGGCCTTGTTCATGGCGCGCAAACCGCCCGGCCACAACGAGAAGTGCAGGGGGTCGACCGCCGGAGTGGCCGGCGCTGCAAGGCTGACCGCCAGCACGGTGATGTCGTCGGCCGGTTCGGCGCCTGCAGAAAATGCTTCCACCGCCGCCATGACGCTGGCCACCAAGGCTTCGGCGCCGTGGGCACCGCGCAGGGCTTCGCGCAAGCGTTCTTCGCCAAACATCTGGCCGTTTCGGTCGCGCGCTTCGGTCACGCCATCGGTGAAGCAGAACAGGCAATCGCCCGGCGCCAACATGCCGGCAAAACCATCGCCATAGGCATCGGGGTCGATGCCGAGCGGCGGCCCGGTTTCCATTTCAAATAGTTCGATACGGCCATCGGCGCGCACGATGAGCGGCAGTTCGTGCCCGGAGTTCGCCAACTCAAACAGGCCGGTGTGCGGGTCGATCAGACCGCAAAGAGCCGTCGCGAACATGCAGCTTTCGTTGCCCTCGGCCAAGCGCGGCGCGGCACGCGAAAGCATCATCGCGGGTGAGTCAGTGTTGCGCGCGGTGGCCTCCAGCACGGCCACGGTGCGCGCCATGAACAACGCGGCCGGTACGCCCTTGTCGCTGATGTCACCGATGGCAAACCACACCATGCCGTCGTCGCGGGGATGGAAGGCATAGAAATCGCCACCCACGCTTTTCGCGGGCTTCAACACGGCGTGGATGTCGAGATGCCCTTCATGCACATCCACCGCGGTGGACGGGGGTAGCATGGATTGCTGCAAGTCGTGCGCGAGCCGCAGTTCGCTGTCGAGCTTTTGTTGCTCCTGCGCCAGGCGCTGGCTACGCGCCATTTGCTGGCGAAGTGTGGAATCGGCGCGATCCAGAACGCGCGCCAATTGGCCAATCTCGTCCTTGCGCACCAGCAATTCGGTGGGCATGGCATAGCCGTCTTGCGCGAGCTTCTGTGCCGAGCCGCCCAGAAGCATCAAGGGCTGCGTCAGGCGGCGTGCCAGCGCATTGCTGAAAAGCGCCAGCAGCCCAATCACCACCAGGGTGCCCAGAACAATGCGCCATGCGGCTTGGTGCAGTGGCTCGCGCACTTGGGCCTCGTCCAAGAACACCAGCAGTCCCCAGCCTTGGCCCAGAGGCTCGTACGCGCCTCGCAAGCCCGGCGCAATCGACGCCACGCCAGTGGCGGGCGGGTTGGCTTGGCGCTGCGCATTCAGCAGTGCGATCAGCTCCGGCGGCGCGGGCGGTGGTGTGCCAATCGACAGCCACTCGGAATCGCCCACCCACACATCGCCTTTGTGCAGCACGGCGCGAAAGCGCTTTTCGTCGCGGAACAAGATGAGCGCGCTGTTGAAGCGGTCAATCGGCACATCAAGACTCACCATGCCCGGGATCCGCCCTTCGCGCAGTGCAAAGGGCTGGTTCAAGGTGAGCATCCAGCGGCCGCCGGCGGTCTCATTGAAGTAGGGCGCCGACCACCATTCGCGCTTGGTCTCGAGGGTTTGCCGATACCAGTCTTGTGCCTCTACATCCAAGCCGCGCTGCACTAGGTCTTCAAACGCCACTCCCTGAGAACGCTTGGCGGCATACCGGGCCCAGAACATGCCGGGCATCGGCGATGCCTCGGCATCCAGCGCCACTAGTCCGCCAGCCGCGTTCGGTTCGGATTCCACGGTGGCGCGGAGCAGGGCGAGGGTTTGTGCCTCGTTTCCCGCGATGCCGGACTCGGCGGCGGCGAGTGTTGCGGCGCTCACGCTCACGGCCTGAAGCAAGGCGCGCACCTCAGCGGATGCCCGGCGTTGCTCCTGCAGCAGCGAGGCTTCGGCGGCGGCGAAGGCGCGTTTCTCTGCGGCGATGTAAACGGCAACGCCCAAGGCGGTGGCCACCAGCGCAGCGACAAGACCAAACCCCAAGGCAATGCGGGTCTTCAGGCTGTGTCGCCATGCGAGGCGGTGTGCTGGGCTTGGGTGCGGGGCTTGGCTTGCCATGTCGCCAAGGCTGCGACTCCTTGTTCCGCTGGTCAACCGGGGGGCTACACCGAGGGTATGCTCGGGCTGGAACTCGGAGGGGCTCGAGAGATGACACTCACCGCAACGCAGGAACGCTTGGCGGCGCTCGATACGCGCTTGGTGCGCGCGGCGCGTGGCATTCGTCTGCTGCAAGTGGTGAGCTGGAAGCAGAAGGTGCAGACCGAGTTCCTTGAGCGCTGGCGTCGCGGCGTTCAACGCCTGCCCGACCCCGAGTACTTCCCTGAAGACCACACTGAGTTGCGGGCCGAGTTGCGGGCGATCTCGGCCGCCTGCGATGCGGATGACCCCTTGGGCCTTTACTTGAAGCGCACCGCCGACAGCTGGCATACGGCGGCGCAGTTGCTCGAGGCCTTGGGCACGTCGGCAGTGACCGACCATTCCATCCGCCTGTTCGGCCGCCCCAGCGATCCACTGCCAGGCGGCGGTGTTTCTGGCCTAGATGCGGCCATGCACTTCGTGCGCATTGCCGATGAGCTGGATGCCGAGTTGCACGCCAGCGAAGGCGATTACGTGCTGGGTGCTGCCACGCTGCGCGACGAACTGCAGCCCGAGATGGACGCTTTTTTCGGGCCCGGCAAAGTCACCATCGAGTTGGACCCCGACCTGATCGCGAAAGCCGCTGCGGGCCCCACACGCATTCGCCTTCGTCAGGGGGCCGCCTTCAGCGAGTACGACCGCCACCAGTTGCGAGAGCACGAGGCCTTCGTGCACACGCTCACGGCCTTGAACGGGCGCGAGCAGCCGTACTTCACTTCATTGGCGCGCACATCGCCACGCATCATTGCCACGCAGGAAGGCTTGGCGACTTTCGCCGAGCTGATTACCGGACATATCGATATCGAGCGGATGAAGCGCATCAGCCTGCGCATCTTGGCCATCGATATGGCCCTGCGTGGGGCCGATTTCATCGATGTCTTCCGCTTCTTCTTGGATGCTGGACAGCGCGACTCCGAAAGTTTTTCGTCTGCAGCACGCATTTTCCGCGGCGTGCCGGTGACCGGCGGTGCGGCCTTCACCAAGGACGGCGTTTATCTCGCGGGTTTGTTGCGGGTGCACACGTTCTTTCGTTGGTGCTTGCGGCAGCGCAAGTTGGCGCTGACTCACCGCTTGTTTGCCGGGAAGCTTGCGTTGGAGGACGTGTTCGCGCTGGAGCCAGCGTTTGAATCGGGCGCGATCGCGCCGCCGCTGTATCTGCCACCGTGGGTTAAGCGCGCCAACGGCCTGGCTGGGTTGCTGGCCTTTTCGTTATTTGCAAATTCCATTCGCCTCGACAAGGTGGATATCGAGAACATGGACGCTATTCCGAAACTGTTTGGCGTGGCGGCCTCCGAACCCCGCGATTCGGGCCGTTAAGCGCCTCCATACGCCACCGTCGCTTTCAATGCCGAACCCATGCTTAGAATGCGGTCCCGCTTCGCTTAGATCATCGTGATGTCCGAACAAGACGCGTTTAAACAAGCCGCTCTCGATTACCACCGCCAAGCACCGGCGGGAAAGATCAAGGTCATGCCCACCAAGGCGCTGGTCACTCAGCGCGACTTGTCCCTGGCCTACTCGCCGGGTGTGGCGGCTGCTTGCGAAGCCATCGTGGCCGATCCGGCCACCGCCAGCGACTACACCGCGCGCGGCAATCTGGTGGGCGTCATCACCAACGGCACCGCCGTGCTCGGTTTGGGCGATATCGGCCCGCTGGCGGGCAAGCCGGTGATGGAAGGCAAGGGCGTGCTGTTCCAAAAGTTCGCGGGTATCGATGTGTTCGATTTGGAAGTGGCCGAGAAAGACCCCGACAAGTTGGTCGAGATCATCGCTGCGCTCGAACCCACCTTCGGCGGCATCAATCTGGAAGACATCAAGGCACCCGAGTGCTTCATCGTCGAGCGCAAATTGCGCGAGCGCATGAAGATTCCGGTTTTCCACGACGACCAGCACGGCACTGCGATCATCGTCGGTGCGGCCATGACCAATGCGCTGCATGTGGTCGGCAAGAAGATCGAAGACGTGAAAGCGGCGGTCAGCGGCGCGGGTGCGGCGGGCATCGCCTGCCTCGACATGCTCGTCTCGCTCGGCATGCGCCGCGAGAACATCCTCGTCGTCGACAAGGACGGCGTGCTGCACACCGGTCGCACCGATTTGAATGAAGGCACCGTGCGTTACGCACGCGAAACGTCGTTCCGCAGCTTGGCGGAGATCGTAAACGGCGCTGATGTGTTCTTGGGTCTCTCGGCGGGCGGCGTGTTGAAGGCCGAGATGGTGGCCACCATGGCGCCGCGCCCGATCATTTTTGCTTTGGCCAACCCGAATCCCGAGATCCACCCCGGCGAAGCCAAGGCGGTGCGCCCCGACGCGATCATCGCTACCGGTCGCAGCGATTACCCCAATCAGGTCAACAACGCGCTGTGCTTCCCCTACATTTTCCGAGGCGCACTCGATGTGGGTGCCACGACCATCAATGAGGAAATGAAGCGCGCCTGCGTGGTGGCGATTGCCGAATTGGCGCGCAAGGAAGCCACTGATCTGGGCTCCGCCTACAGCGGTGACTTGCCGCAGTTTGGTGCCGAATCCTTGATTCCGCGTCCCTTTGATCCGCGCCTCTTGGTCTCATTGGCGCCGGCGGTGGCAGAAGCCGCGATGCGCTCCGGCGTGGCCTCGCGCCCGGTGGATTTGGAGCAGTACCGCGACCGTTTGAGCCAGTGGGTGTTCCGCACCGGTTTGATGATGAAGCCGGTGTTCGATCGTGCGCGCGGCAACCGCCAGCGCGTGGTCTATGCCGAGGGCGAAGAAGAAAACGTGCTGCGTGCGGTGCAGACCGTGGTCGATGAAGGTTTGGCTCATCCGATTTTGGTGGGTCGCCCGGCGGTCATCGAGCGCCGTATTCAGCGCCTCGGGCTGCGCATTCGCCCTGGCGTGGACGTGGGCATCACCAACATCGATGACGACCCGCGTTTCAACGAGTACTGGCAGCTCTACCACCAGATCATGCAGCGCAAGGGCGTCACGCCTTCGGCCGCCAAGGCCATCGTGCGTGGGCGCGACACGGTCATCGCGGCCTTGATGGTGCGTCGTGGTGAGGCGGATGCCATGTTGTGCGGCATCGTGGGCCGCTACGCGCGCAAGTTGCGCTATGTGCGTGAAGTGCTGGGTTTAGCACCGGGAAGCACAGCGCTTTCGGCCTTGTCAGCAGTGCTTAACGACAAGGGTGTGTTCTTCTTTGCCGACACGCACGTGCAGGTCGACCCCAGCGCCGAACAGATTGCCGATTGCGTGCAACAGGCGGCGTTTCGTCTGCGTTTGTTTGGCGTTACGCCGAAGGTGGCCTTGGTCGGGCACTCCAATTTCGGCAGTTCCGAAGCCACGAGTGCGCCGAAGTTGCGTGATGCCTTGATGCTGCTGCACCAGCGCGAACCGAAGTTGGAAGTCGAGGGCGAGATGCACGCCGACCTCGCCTTCAACGAAGAGCTGCGCGAGCGTGTGTTTCCCGAATCGCGCTTGAAAGGCCGCGCTAACCTGCTGGTGTTCTCCAACATTGATGCGGCCAATGCGGCCTACAACATCACTCGCGCCATGACCGACGGCGTCGGCCTTGGGCCGATCCTGATGGGCTTGGCAAAGTCGGCGCACGTGCTCACGCCCTCGGCCACCATTCGCCGCATCGTGAACATGACGGCCGTGGCCGCAGTGGACGCGCAAATTCGCGCCGAACGCTCGGTGTGAGTGCAGAGAAAGAGGGGCGGTCCGCCGCCCCCGAAGCCCTGCAGTTTGAGGTGAGCATTCTGCTGCTCACTTGGCGGGATTCGCGGTTTATTGATGCTGCGCTTGCGGGTGCTGTTGCGCAGACCGTGCCTTGCGAGATCATCGTTTCCAACGATGCGTCAGATGACGACACGCATCAGAAAGCGGTCGACTTCGCTGCAAGCTATGGTGGGCCGCACACGCTGACGGTGCGCCGCAATGCGCAAAATCTTGGTGTGGCCGGCCACGTCAACGCGGTCGTGCCTCTGGCGCGCGGCAAGATCATTGTGATGATGGCGGGCGACGATGCCTCCGAGCCGCAGCGCGTCGCGCGCGTGCTCGAGGTGTTCAAGGCCGAGCCGGCCGTGATGGCGCTGGGCAGTGGCTTCAACGCCATCGATTCGGAATCGAAGCGGCATCCTTTGCGGATGCGCGCGCAGCCCGCACGGTTTGGCATGGAGGAGGCAGTGAATGCCGGGCGTCTGGTGGGTTTGCTGGGCGCGACCTTGGCTTTTCGGCGCGAGGTCTTCGATCGCTTCGGGCCGCTGCACGGCCCCATCGAAGACAACGCACTGAGCCTCCGTGCTGCGCTGTTGGGCCAGTGCGGCGTGCTGTCTGATGCTTTGGTCAGGTACCGGCAGCATTCGGGTAGCGTCAGCAGTGGCGTGTTTGCGCGCGACGAGTCGCCCGAGGTGGCCAAGCGCCGTCGCTACGAGCGCACGATTCGCTTTTACCGAGGCACTGCGGATGATCTGCAGCATTGCATCGAGCATTTCCCCGAGGGGGAGGCGCAGCGCCTGCGCGACGCCCGGGATGTGGTGGCCATGTATCGGCTGGAAGCCGAGGCCCGCGAGGCCATGTTGCTGAAGCCCCGATCGGCATGGGTTGGCCCGATTTGGCGCGGGCTCTGCCAGCGCGGCATGCGCCGCAAGAGTGCAGAGCGCGCCCTGAAACTTCTGGTGCCACGCCGCTGGCTACGCTTGGGCTAGATCGCGTGGAAGCCGCGTGCATACGCTGCCGTATTCGTATGCAAGTGGCCCGACGGGGCGCCCCCCACTGCTAGACTTTCGACTCTAATCGCAGGGCTTGGCTTGGCCGCTGCACCCGAATGACAGCCGCGCCGGTGCGCGGGAGGACGAGCAATGAACTGGCTGCAGGACATCTTGGCGAACGACATCGATCCCACCGAGACCCAAGAGTGGCTCGAATCCTTGAAGGCGGTGATCGACGCCGATGGCCCTGAGCGTGCGCACCAGTTGCTCGAGCGAATGGTCGAACTCACGCGCCGCGCCGGTGCGCATTTACCTTTCGTTCCGACCACCGAATACATCAACACCATCCCCACGCATCTCGAAGCCAAGATGCCGGGCGATGCGCAGATGGAATGGAAGCTGCGCTCCTTGATTCGGTGGAACGCGCTGGCCATGGTGGTTCGCGCTAATCGCAAGCCGGGTGAGTTGGGCGGCCACATCGCCAGCTTTGCATCGGCGGCCACGCTTTATGACGTCGGTTTCAATCACTTCTGGCGTGCGCCGACCGAATCGCACCCGGGTGATCTGCTCTTCATCCAGGGCCACAGCTCGCCGGGTGTTTATGCCCGTGCGTATCTCGAAGATCGCCTGACGGAAGATCAACTCAATCACTTCCGCATGGAAGTCGACGGCAAGGGCATCTCGAGCTACCCGCACCCGTGGCTGATGCCTGATTTCTGGCAGACGCCCACCGTCTCGATGGGTCTCGGCCCGATCGCGGCGATTTATCAGGCGCGCTTCTGGAAGTACCTCGAAGCCCGCGGCCTGATGCCGGTGAGTGACCGCAAGGTGTGGTGCTTCATGGGTGACGGCGAGTGCGATGAGCCCGAAAGCCTCGGTGCGATTTCGCTGGCCGGTCGCGAAGGCCTCGACAACCTCGTGTTCGTCATTAACTGCAATCTGCAGCGCCTCGACGGCCCGGTGCGCGGCAACGGCAAGATCATCCAGGAGCTGGAAGGCAACTTCCGTGGCGCCGGTTGGAATGCGCTGAAGGTGGTTTGGGGCAGCTATTGGGATCCGCTTCTTGCGAAGGACACCAACGGCACGCTCAAGAAACTGATGATGGAAACCGTAGACGGCGAGTACCAGAACTGCAAAGCCTTCGGGGGCGCGTACACGCGCGAAAATTTCTTCGGCAAGTACGAAGAGACCAAGCAGATGGTTGCTTCGCTATCCGACGAGGACATCTGGCGTTTGAATCGCGGCGGTCACGACCCGCACAAGGTCTACGCCGCCTATGCCGCAGCCACGGCGCACAAAGGCCAGCCCACCGTCATTCTCGCCAAGACGGTGAAGGGTTACGGCATGGGCAAGGCGGGCGAATCGATCAACATCACGCACCAGCAGAAGAAGCTCGACGATGCGGCGGTGAAGGCCTTCCGCGACCGCTTCAACATTCCGGTCAGCGACGAGCAGTTGCCTGATGTGCCCTTCTACCACCCGGGCACCGATGCGCCGGAAGTGAAGTACTTGAAGGAACGCCGCACTGCGCTCGGCGGTTCCTTGCCGCAGCGTCGCGTCAAGGCGAGCGAGGCGCTGGAGGTTCCCGCGCTTTCTGTGTTCGATCGTTTGCTGAAGAACAGTGGTGATCGCGAGATCAGCACCACGATGGCCTTTGTACAGGCACTCAATCTAATCCTGCGCGACAAGGCCATCGGCCCGCGCACGGTGCCGATCATTTGCGACGAAGCACGCACCTTCGGCATGGAAGGCCTCTTCCGCCAGATCGGCATCTACTCGCCGTTTGGCCAGAAGTACAAGCCGGTCGATGCCGATCAGCTGATGTTCTACCGCGAAGACACCGCGGGTCAGGTGTTGCAGGAAGGCATCAACGAGGCGGGCAGCTTCTCGAGCTGGATGGCCGCGGCCACCAGCTACAGCACCAACAACGTCGCAATGCTGCCGTTCTACATCTTCTACTCGATGTTCGGCTTCCAGCGCATTGGCGATTCGGCGTGGCAAGCAGCCGATATGCGTGCGCGCGGCTTCTTGCTGGGCGCCACCGCAGGCCGCACCACACTGAATGGCGAGGGATTGCAGCACGAAGACGGCCACTCGCATTTGCTGGCCGGCAACATTCCGAATTGCCGTCCGTATGATCCCACCTTCGCGCACGAAGTGGCCGTGATCCTGCAATACGGCATGCAGCGCATGATGGCCGAGCAGGTGGACGAGTATTACTACCTGACCCTGATGAACGAGAACTACACCCATCCGGACATGCCGGAAGGTGCGGCCGAGGGCATCATCAAGGGTATGTATCTGTTGAAGGACGCCGGCAAGCCGAAGAAAGGCGAGTTGCGCGTGCAGTTGATGGGCTCCGGCACCATCCTGCGTGAGGCGATGTTTGCTGCCGAATTGCTCGACAAAGAGTTTGGTGTAAGCGCCGACATCTGGAGCTGCCCAAGCTTCACCGAGCTGCGTCGTGATGGCTTCGACGCCGAGCGGTGGAACCGCATGAACCCGGAAGCGAAGACGCCGCGTAAGGCCTATGTGACCGAGTTGTTGGAAGGTCGCCAAGGCCCCGCCATTGCCGCCACCGACTACGTGCGCCAGTACGCCGATCAAGTGCGGGCCTTCGTGCCGATGAAGTACACGGTGCTTGGCACCGACGGCTTCGGCCGCTCGGATACCCGCGCCAACCTGCGTCGTCACTTCGAGGTGGATCGGTTCTACATCGCCCACGCCGCGATTGCGGCATTGGCGGCCGAGGGCAAGATGAACGCGAAGGATGTGGCGCGCGCCATCAAGGTGTTCAACATCGACGCCGAGAAGGTCAACCCGATCGGGGTGTGATCTGACGACACTGCCACCACGGGTGCGAGGGCAAACTGAGGCCCTCGTTACTCAACGCTAGGGTTTCCGCAGTGCCTAAGATCACATTGGTTTTCGCGTTTCTTCTGATCGCTCTGGGTGCCGGTGCGTTCGGTGTTTCATCGAGCCGAACGGCACTACTTCCGGCGTATGTCGGCATTGCACTCGCGGCCCTAGCCGGTTTGTCGCTGGCCTTCGAGCGTGCACGTAAGCACCTCATGCATGTGGCCGCACTGGTCGCGCTGCTAGGCGCGCTTGCACCCGCCGCGGCACTCGTCATTCGCGCTGCGAAAATGAGTCCGCTGGCCTTGGGTGTGAACCTCGGCATGCTCGTCCTTTCCGCCACGGTGCTGGCGCTGATGGTGCGCTCGTTTATCGCCGCGCGGCGTGCGGGCGCAATCAAGCTGAGCTAGGCTTTCCGCTCTCTGCGCCGCGCTTTCTGGCGCTCCATTAGCGGGTTTCCGGGAGAAATGTGATGTTCGAATGGTTGGCTTCGCCCGAAGCGTGGATTGCGCTCGGTACGCTCGTCGCGCTCGAGGTGGTTCTCGGCGTCGACAACATCATTTTCATCAGCATTTTGGCGGGGAAGCTGCCGGAGCATCAGCGTGCGAAAGCGCGCCAGATCGGTATTGCGGTGGCGGCGATTAGTCGCCTTGCGCTGTTGTTTGCGATTGCGTGGATTGTCTCCCTTACCGAACCCGTGTTCAGCGTTTGGGGCAATGCGTTTTCCTGGCGAGACCTCATTCTGATTGGCGGCGGCCTGTTCCTCATCGCCAAGGCCGTGAACGAAATGCACGGAAAGCTGGAGGGCCCAGATGGTTCTTCTGGCCCGGTGAAGCAGGCCGCGTTTGCGGCGGTCATCCTGCAAATCATGGTGTTGGACATGGTGTTCGCGCTGGATTCGATCATTACTGCGGTGGGCATGACCTCGCACATCAGCATCATGGTGATTGCCATCCTGATTGCGACTGCGGTGATGGTGTTCCTTGCCAAGGCGATTCACGAGTTCGTGCAGCGGCACCCCACCGTGAAGATTCTGGCGCTGTCCTTCCTGCTGCTGATCGGCGTGGTGCTGATTGCCGATGGCATGGGTCAAGCGGTGCCGAAGGGCTACCTCTACTTCGCCATGGCCTTCGCCGTGTTCGTGGAGCTGTTGAACATTCGCTACCGCAAAGTCAGTGCGCCGCCTGTGGCGCTGCATGAGGCGATCCGCGAGACCAAAGCCTGAGGCAGAGGCGCCCAGTTACACTGGGCGCCATGACTGACGCTCCCGCTCTCCCCACGCTGCGCGCGGCTCTGCCGCGCCTGCTGGACACTCACCCCGCAGGCGGGGCCATTCTTTTGCTGCGCGCGAGTGCCGGCCTGCTCGCCGACCTTCCGGCGGCGTCACCGCTCGTTGCCGAGCAGGGCTTCCGTCCCGCGTTTGAGGCCTTAAAGGCTGCCGGCCTTGCCGATGTGCGCGACGGTGTTTCGCAAACCGCGCCCACGGGCGCGGCTCCTGCCTTGGTGGTGGTGCTGCCGCCGCGCAGTCGCGATGAGGGACGCGCGCTTTTCGCTCGAGCACTCACCAGCGTTGCGCCCGGTGGCCGAGTGGTGGCTGCCGCCTTGAACGATGACGGTGCGCGCGGCTTCGAAAAGGACTTCGCTTCCTTGGTGCCCTTGGGCGGCAATGTCAGCAAGGCGCATGGCCGCGCGTTCTGGTCCGAGCCGGTCGACGGCAACGTGAATCGCGAGCTGGCGGAGCAGTGGATGGCGGCGGATGCGCCGCGCCACGATGCCGCGCGCGATGTGTGGCTGCGGCCTGGCGTGTTCAACGAAGGTCGCCTTGATGGCGGCTCAGCACTGCTTATCGAACACATCCCTGCAGGTTTGCGTGGTGCTGTGGCCGATCTGGGCGCGGGCAGTGGCTTGCTGTCGAAGGCCGTGATGGCGCGGTGCGCAGGGGTCACATCGCTGGAGTTGTTCGAGGCCGAGGCACGCTCGCTCGATCTTGCACGTCGCACGCTGGAAGGTGCCCGCGTGCCGATCAAGTTTCATTGGCACGATGTGGCGCAGGGTGTGCCCGGTCGCTTCGACACCATCGTGTGCAATCCGCCCTTTCATGTCGGTAGCCGAAGCGTTCCTGTGCTGGGACAGGCCTTCATCGCCGCCGCCGCAAAAGCGCTCAAGCCCGAAGGTCAATTGTTGATGGTGGCCAATCGCCATTTGCCTTACGAAGAGACGCTCCGGTTCTATTTCAAACATGGCGAACTGCTCGCTGAAGCCGGCGGCTTCAAGGCCTACCGCGCTTGGAATCCGCAAACATCATGAGCGCCAAGGTCTTCAAGCTGCGCCAGTACCTGCAGTCGCTGGGCTATGGCACTCGCCGCGAAGTCGAGGCGCTGTTCGGCGCCGAGCGCGTGACCAGCAGCGAAGGCGAGCTGTTATACATCGACGATGAAGTCGGCGAAGGCGCGCCGGCCCGCGGTGGTCATCGCGTTTCGCATGCTGCAGTGCGTG
>JAIXVL010000277.1 GCA_027483045.1 Lysobacteraceae bacterium | reverse complement strand
TACGGCGCGTGCCATCGGCGCGCACATCCGAGTCGATGGTGATGGCCAACGCAGGGCAAACCGCTTCGCACAACTTGCAGGCGATGCAACGCTCTTCACCGTTGGGATAACGGCGGAGCGCATGCAAACCGCGAAACCGAGCCGACTGCGGGAATTTTTCGTACGGGTAGTTGATCGTGTACTTCGGCTTGAACATGTACATCAAGGTAAGCCACATACCCTGAAGCAGTTCCAGAAGCAGAAGACTCTTGAGATAGGCGATTGCGCGATTCATGCCCTGCCCTTACTTGCCAATCTCGAACCAGCCAAGGTAGGCCGCAACGGCCACCACGAAGGTCCAGACGATGGTGATGGGAATGAAGACCTTCCAGCCCAGACGCATGATCTGGTCGTAGCGGTAGCGCGGGAACGTTGCGCGGAACCACACAAAGCTGAAAGCGAAGAAGAAAGCCTTGATCAGCAGCCACCAGAACCCATCAACGCCAAGCAAAGGCACCGATGAGGGGAACGGCGACAACCAGCCGCCCAAGAAGAACAGGGCGGCGAGGAAGCTGATGAGAATCATGTTGGCGTATTCCGCCAAGAAGAAGATGGCGAACGCAGAGCCCGAGTACTCCACGTGGAAGCCCGCCACGATCTCCGACTCGCCCTCGGCCACGTCGAAGGGCGCGCGGTTGGTTTCGGCAACGCCTGAGATGAAGTAGATGACGAACAGGGGCAGCAAGGGCAACCAGAACCACTCGAACAGACCTGCATCGCCCTTCTGAGCGTGCACGATCTCGGTCAGGTTCATCGTTCCGGCGGCCACCAGCACGCCGACCAGGGCAAAGCCCATGGCGATTTCGTAACTGACCACCTGTGCGGCAGAGCGCAAGGCGCCAAGGAATGCGTACTTGGAGTTGGAGGCCCAACCACCGACGATTACGCCGTAGACACCCAAAGAGGTAAGCGCCAACAGAACCAGAAGTCCGGCATCGACGTCGGCAATGACCATGCCTTCATCGAACGGAATCACCGCCCACGCGGCAAAAGACGGCGCCAGGACGAGCAGCGGAGCAAGGCGAAAGAGAAATGCATTCGCGCTCGAAGGCACGATGCTTTCCTTGAACAGCATCTTGAACACATCGGCAAAGGCTTGGATGACGCCCAAACCCGGCACCAATTGGCCGATATACACCGGGCCTTTGCGTACGTGCATCCAGCCGATCACTTTGCGCTCGAGCAGCGTGTAGAACGCCACCGCGACGGTCAGTGACAGCATGAGCGGCACGATCTTCACGAGCATCCAAGCCACGGAGCCGGCAGCGCCGTAACCCAGCAGGAATTCGCGGAGAGGAACGAACAGATCCATCAGGCACCTGCCTTCGTGATCGTGAGGCTGCCGGACGCCGCAAGCGGCGCCGTTGCCGGGTAGCAGGACTCAACCCAAGCGGTGCCGCGCGCAATACGCGGGTTCAAACGAACAGGCAGTGCGGCATGTCCGTTTGAATCGCCCACTTTTGCGATCGCGCCTTCGCCCAAGCCCAGTGCCGTCGCGTCTTCGGGATGGAGCTCGACGCACTGCCCTTTGGTCAATGGGTGCGCATTGAGCGCGGTCGACCGACGCAGCAAAGCATCGGCGCGATAGATCGGCGTTGTGGCAAGGCGTTCGATGCCCTGCACCGTCGAAAGCGGCGAAAGGCCTTGGCCGCCAACAGCGGGCTTTGCCGTCATCGAGGCACGCAAGCCCCCCATGTCGGTGAAGTCAAACCCCGGCAGAGACAACTGTTCTGCCAAAGCGCGCAACACGCGCCAACCTGGCCGCGACTCACCGAGCGGCTTACCGCCGGCTTGAGTGAACTGCACGCGATTATCGAGGTTCGTGTAGCTGGCTTCCGTCTCCGCACCCGCAGCGATAGGAAGAATGATGTCCGCAATTTGCTTCAGGGAATCGCTGGCGTAGGTCGAGAAAGCCACGACTTTCGCCGACGAGAGCGCCTTCAGCGCCGCGGTGGCATCAGCAAAATCGAAGGCAGGCTCGATGCCGTAAAGCAGGTACGCGGCTTTGGGCTGCGCCAACTGGCCTGCGGCGTGACTGCCGCCTGACGCCGGCAAAACGCCGTTCTGCGCAAGACCCAAGGCGTTGGCGCCTTGCGGAATACGATTGAGCGCTGCTCCCGTGGTCTGCGCAATCGCTCGCGCTGCAGCACGAAGATGCGATGCATTGACGTGACGCTCGGCGATTTCACCCAGCAGAACCACGCCAGACTTGGCACCTTTCAGTGCCTCAGCAATTGCCGAAAGCGCCGAATCTTCGACTGCGCCCGCCATGCCGCTGGGCAGGGATGCGCCGACCTTTGCTGCTAGCGCTGCAAGAACACCAGGCAGCTTGGATGGCGCGACGATCGCTTTTCCGGCAACGGCGTGTGCCGTTGGGAAATCGACCGGATTGATCGCGAAGATCTTCGCGCCCTTCTTGCTGGCCTTGAGCAGGCGCTGGTGCAACAAAGGCACCTCGTGGCGAAGGTTGCTGCCCACCAAAAGGACCACGTCAGCCGACTCGAGAGCAGCTGCCGAGCGGCCAAATGCTTCGGCCACAGGAGAATCGGCGAAATCCGCAAGCGCGATGCGGTGATCAATGTGCGATGTGCCCAAGCCTGCTGCAAAACGGGAGAGCGATGCACCCTCTTCGTTTGAGGTGGCCGGATGCACCAGAACGCCCACATCGGCGCCAGCAGCCTTGAGCGCCGAGGCCGCCAAGGACAAAGCTTCTTCCCAAGCGATCGCCTTCCAACTTCCGTCGGTTTGCTTCGCCATAGGCTGCGTTGCGCGGTCTTCGCTGTACAGACCTTCGTGGCTGTAACGATCGCGATCAGACAACCAGCACTCGTTCACTGCCTCGTTGTCGCGCGGCACGATACGCAGCACATCGGTGCGGCGAACGTGCAAGAACAGGTTGGAGCCCAATGCGTCGTGCAAGCCAATGCTTTCGCGAGCCACAAGCTCCCACGGGCGTGCCTTGAATCGGAATACTTTGTTGGTGAGCGCGCCCACGGGGCACACATCCACCACGTTGCCCGACAGTTCGGTCGTCAACGGCTTGCCGTCGTAGGTGCCGATCTGGAGGTTCTCACCGCGATACATGCCGCCGAGTTCATACGTACCAGCGACGTCAGCGGTGAAGCGGACGCAACGCGTGCAGTGAATGCAGCGGGTCATCTCCGTGGCGACCAAAGGACCCAAGTCCTCATCGGCCACCACACGCTTGCGCTCGACGTAACGGCTGACCGAACGGCCATAGCCCATCGAAACGTCTTGCAACTCGCACTCGCCGCCCTGATCACAAATCGGGCAGTCCAGCGGATGATTGACCAGCAAGAACTCCATCACGTTGCGCTGCGCATCAAGCGCGCGCTTCGTCTGGGTCGTGATCTTCATGCCTTCCATCACCGGCGTGGCACAGGCCGGTGCGGGCTTCGGCATCTTCTCCACGTCGACCAAGCACATGCGGCAGTTGGCCGCGATCGGCAGCTTCTTGTGATAACAGAAGCGCGGAATCGCAATGCCAGCCTTGTCGGCCGCGTGAATGATCATCGAGCCTTTCGGCGCCTGCATGGCAACGCCGTCAATCTCAATGTTCACGGCATCCGTCGCGGGAGCGGTGGGCGTTGTCGCGCTCATGCAGCCTTCTCCGTAACCACGCCCGCTGCCTGGTCATCGACCAAAAAGCGCTTGTTGACGATGGCATATTCAAACTCTGACCAGTACTGGCGCAGGAAGCCCTGAACCGGCCACGCAGCAGCCTCACCGAACGCACAAATGGTGTGACCTTCGATCTGGCCCGCAGCTGCCTTCAGCATCTGCAGATCATCCAAAGTGGCCTTGTGCTCGACGATGCGCGAGAGCACGCGATACATCCAGCCCGTGCCTTCGCGGCAGGGCGTGCACTGGCCACAGCTTTCTTTGAAGTAGAAGCGTGAGATGCGATGGCAAGCACGCACCATGCAGGTGGTCTCATCCATCACAACCACCGCACCCGAGCCCAGACCGGAGCCGGCCTTCTGGATGCTGTCGTAATCCATGGTGAGACCCAGCATCGTGTCGCCGGGCAACACCGGCATCGACGATCCACCCGGAATCACCGCCTTCAGCTTGCGACCACCACGAACGCCGCCGGCCATCTCGAGCAAATCCTTGAACGGCGTGCCCAAACGAATCTCGAAGTTGCCCGGGTTGTTGACGTGCCCAGACACCGAGAAGATTTTCGGGCCACCGTTGTTGGGCTTACCCAAACCCAAGAACCATTCGGCGCCATTGCGAATGATCGCCGGCACCGAGGCATAGGTTTCGGTGTTGTTGATGGTGGTGGGGCGGCCGTACAAGCCGAAGTTGGCGGGGAACGGCGGCTTGTAGCGCGGCTGGCCTTTCTTGCCTTCCAGCGATTCCATCAATGCGGTTTCTTCGCCGCAGATGTAGGCGCCTGCACCCAATGCCGAATACATATCGACATCGACGCCGCTGCCTTGGATGTTCTTGCCCAACCAGCCATTGGCGTACGCGTCCTTGAGCGCTTCCTCGAAGTGCTCGAAGGGCTCATGGTGAAACTCGCCGCGCATGTAGTTGTAAGCAACGGTGGAGCCAGTCGCGTAGCACGCGATCGCCATGCCCTCGATCACCGCGTGCGGGTTGTAGCGCAAGATGTCGCGGTCTTTGCAGGTACCCGGCTCCGACTCATCGGAGTTGCACAGGATGTACTTCTGGCCCGGTGCCGAGCGCGGCATGAAACTCCACTTCAGACCAGTAGGGAAACCGGCGCCGCCGCGACCACGCAGCGCGCTCTGCTTCACCATGTCGACGACCTGTTCCGGCGGAATTTTTTCC